>NZ_JAGPBB010000037.1 GCF_018063565.1 Rhodoferax sp. | reverse complement strand
GACAAGGCGTTGAACGCATCGGGCCGGTTGAGTGTCAGCGTGACCAGCCCGCGCGGGTCACGCTGGGTCAGTACGAGCGGGGTTGTCGCGGTATTCATCATGCGGCTCCAGAAATTCAGCGCAATTTTGCATCACAAACCGGGTGCTGCCGACTACTTCCAGCGGCTGGGCTCGACATCCACATGGCGGTTGGCGTCACCCAGCATCAGCACGCCTTCCTGGATGGTGGCTTGCAGCACCATGCTGCGCTGCGCCAGCGGAATCAGCGCCTGGGCGGTGGCACTGGGGATGCGCCAGACTGACAGGTTTTTCAGCCGGGTCAGCTTGTTTTCAATGCCGCGCCACCAGACGTCGGCGGCCTGGCCAAAGGCGTACAGCACCACCGCATCGGCTTTGCCGCAGGCTTTGGACAGGGGTTTGTCCTCGGGTTGGCCCACCTCGACCCACAGCCGCGTCAGACCGGTAAAGTCACGCAGCCAGACATCGGGTTCGTCCGGGTCAGACAGGCCAGCGCCAAAAGCCAGGTTGCCGTCACCACCACACACGGTTTGCAACTGGTGCGCCTGCCAGGCCAAGGCACACAGGCGCACCATCATGCGCTCATCGGTCTCGCTGGGATGGCGTGCCAGCGTCAAGGCGTGGTCTGCGTAATAGGCGTGGTCGATGTCTGCAATTTGCAGGTTGGCTTTGAAAATGGTGGACTTGGTGGCCATCGCGTACGTTCAGACCCGCCGCGCCAACTCGGCTGCCAGGCCGGTGTAGCTGCCCGGTGTCATGGCGAGCAGACGCGCTTTCTCAGCCTCGGGAATAGCCAGTTCGGCGATGAAACCCTGCATCAACTCGCGTGTCATGGGTGCGCCGCGGGTGAATTCCTTGAGCTTCTCATAGGGCTCAGGCAGGCCAAAGCGGCGCATCACAGTCTGAATTGGCTCGGCCATGACCTCCCAGGAGCTGTCCAGATCGTCAGCCAGCGCGGCCTCGTTGAGTTCCAGTTTGCCAAGTCCGGTCGCCAGTGATTGATAGGCCAGCACCGCGTAACCCAGCGCCACCCCCATGTTGCGCAGCACCGTGCTGTCGGTCAGATCACGCTGAAAGCGCGAGATCGGGAGCTTCTCGCTCAGGTGCCGCAGTACCGCGTTGGCCAGGCCCAGGTTGCCTTCGGCGTTCTCAAAGTCAATCGGATTGACCTTGTGCGGCATGGTCGATGAGCCGACCTCGCCTTTCTTGAGTTTCTGTTTGAAATAGCCCAGACTGACATAACCCCAGACATCACGCGCCCAGTCGATCAGGATGGTGTTGGTGCGCGCAACCGCATCAAACAGCTCAGCCATGTAATCATGGGGCTCGATCTGGATGCTGTAGGGCTGAAAACACAGGCCCAGCCCCATGGGTTCGGGCGTTTCAATGACTTTGCGGCTGAAGGCCTCCCAGTCAAAGTCAGGCCAGGCGGACAGATGGGCGTTGTAATTGCCCACCGCGCCGTTCATCTTGGCCATGAGCTTGACGCTGGCAATTTTTTCACGCGCAGCCACTAGGCGCACCACCACATTGGCGATTTCTTTGCCCACGGTGGTCGGGCTGGCGGTCTGGCCGTGGGTGCGGCTCAGCATGGGTACCGCGGCAAAGTTCTGTGCCATGTCGCGCAGTTTGTCGATGATGGTGTCCAGCGCCGGCAGCAGCACGGTGTCACGCCCGCTCTTGAGCTGCAGCGCGTGGCTGGTGTTGTTGATGTCTTCGCTGGTGCAGCCAAAGTGCACAAACTCCTGCACCGCCAGCAGCTCGGGGCGGGCTTCAAACTTGCTTTTGAGCCAGTATTCCACCGCCTTGACGTCATGGTTGGTGGTTTTTTCGATCTCTTTGATCGCTTGGCCATCGGTCTCGGAGAAATTTTTCACCAAGCCCAGCAAATAGGTGCGTGCCCCGGGCGAGAGCGGCTTGAACTCGGCAAAACCACAGTCGCTCAGCGCGATGAACCAGGCCACCTCGACTTGCACGCGCCGGTGCATATAACCTTGTTCGCTCATGGAAGGGCGCAGTTTGGCAAGTTTGGCGGCGTAACGGCCGTCCAGCGGGCTCAGGGCGGAGATGGCAGAGGTAGTCATCAGCAGATTGTAGGTGCCGGTGTATAGAATGAAGCGAAAACACAACCCAGCAGCCTGTCACATGCCCATGAAACTCATCGGTTCCAACACCAGCCCCTACGTGCGAAAGGTCAGGGTGGTGATGGCCGAAAAAAAACTCGATTACGACTACGTGCTTGAAGACGTGTGGTCGGCCACGACGCAGATTGCGCTCACCAACCCGTTGGGCAAGGTGCCTTGTCTGATCATGGAGGGTGGTGAGGTGATCAGTGACTCGCGCGTCATTGTTGAGTATTTTGATACCTTGTCACCGGTGGGCAAACTGATTCCGACGGTGGGTCGTGAGCGTGCCGAGGTCAAAACCTGGGAGGCGCTGGCCGATGGTGTGCTGGACGCGGCCATCCTGGCGCGGCTGGAGGCGACCTGGGGTGGCCGAACCGAGGCACAGCGTTGTCAGGCCTGGATCGACCGCCAGCTGGGCAAGGTGGACGCCGCCCTCCAGGCCATGAGCAAAGGGCTGGCTGAGAAGTCCTACTGTGTCGGTATTCATTTGAGTCTGGCCGACATTGCGGTGGGCGTGGCGCTGGGTTATCTGGACTTTCGCTTCCCCGGGATCCACTGGCGTGAGCGGCATCCCAATCTGCACAAATTGCAGGACCGGCTGATGCAGCGGCCCAGTTTTGCCGACACCAAGCCGTTTTAAGCGCTTACGTTTGCTTACATTTTTTTGAGTGCCGGTCGGGCGGCGTTTGGCTACAGTTCGCGTCATGCACGCGATCGCCAAACCCAACTACAAGACCCATTACAAATGCCATGCGTGTGGCGCCACGAGCTACCTGCCGGTGATGGCACGCTCCGCCAACGGTGCCTTGTTGCCCACTGGCCAGTACCGCTGCAGTGGCTGCCGCGGTATTTTTGCCACGGTCAAGGCCTGGTGTATGCCACGCCGGGGACCGGAGTTTGAGGTCAGTCGCCATTTCGGTTGATGCCGCCGCAGGCGTACCCAATGGAATTACTGGTTGGCGCGCCGCTTCAGCCAGCGCATCAGGTTGCCTAGCAAAGGCAATTTTTCATATAGTTCTTCAGCAGCGTCCCAGTAGTCGCGGTGCAGCGTGATTTGCCCTTGATCCGACAAGACCAGGTGGGTCCCGCCAAGAATCACCTGGGGCTGGCCACGCTTGAAGCGCTTGAAGCCAAAGTGGAACTCCCAGGTCAAAAAACACTGTGAGCCTTGCACCACCTGCTGCGTCACCACAAATCGCGGCCGCTCCAGCTGCACAAACATGTGCTCGAAAATATGCGCGATCGCGTCCAGCCCGGTGACGTCATTGAACGGGTCTTTGAAACGTGCGTGCGGGGCGTAAAGCCGAGGCAAGTCGGCCACGCTCTGTGGCGTCAAGTTCTCAAAGAACGCCACGATGGCGGGCACAGCTGCCGACTCAGGGCAGGCGGCGGGGGGTGATGCGGGTGGCACAGGCAGGGGTGACGTCATGGGTGGGCGGCTCAGCGGTCGGTGGATTGCGTGGCCTGGCGCACCAGGGCGAAATACGCACGGTAAGGTAAAAACTGCAACAGCTTGAGCCACAACGTGAAGCGCTTGGGAAAGTGAATCTCAAACCGCCCCCGCGCCCAACCTTGCAGAATGGCGTGCGCCGCTTGCGCCGGCGTCAGCAGCGCGGGCATTTTGAAGCTGTTTTGTGCCGTCAGCGGCGTCTCGACAAAGCCCGGGTTGATGATCGACACACCCAGCCCATCCGGGCTAAGGTCAAGGTACAGCGCTTCGGCCAGATTGATCAACGCCGCCTTGGTCGGACCATAGGCCAGGCTGTTGGGCAAGCCGCCGTAGCCCGCCACGCTGCCCACCAGGCTGAAGTGGCCGTGGCCGCGTGCGCGCATGGCGGGCAATACGGCGTCGAGGAGGTACAGCGCGCCCAGGTAATTGACCTCGCAGTGGCGCTGCATGGCCGGCAAGTCCAGTGCGTGCGCTCGCATGGGTTCGTAGTGCCCGGCGCAGTACATCACCGCGTCCAGATGGCCCTTGGCCAGCAACCCGACGGCCGCGTGTTTGACCGCCCCGGCATCCGTGGCGTCGAGCACCAGCGCCTGGCAGTTGACATGGCTTTGCGCCAGCGCCTGCAGCGCAGCGCCATTGCGCGCCGACACCACCACCTGCGCCCCGGCTGCCAGCAGTGCGTGCGCCGTGGCCGCTCCAATGCCGCTGGAGGCGCCAACAATCCACACGGTTTGGCCAGACCAGTGGCGCAGCGGTGGGTTCAAAGGGCGAAGTAACGGCATGGAATTGCTTTATAAAACATAGCTTATCATGCTTATTGAATAAGGGCTTGATGCCAATTTGATAGAAAATCTCGAAGCGAGAAGCGGCTGATTTGGCGTGCGTGCGTTGGGGCGGGTTGTGGTCTGCTTCATGGCCGTTTGCTGAACGACAGCGTGACCTCACCCAACCGAATGCCGAACTTGCGCATCTCGGCCCGGTTGAGCATGACCTGCGCGTCGACCAAATACATCCAGTCGTCAAACTGCACTTCATAAACCTTGCCGTCCACCGGCAGCGCCAGCGTGTAGGTCCAGTGAAACGCGTTGCCGCGCACCTGGCCCTGGGCGATGCCCATCACATCGTCGGCCACACCGGTGTAGCGGCCATCGGGGTGGCGGGTCAGGCGCCAGACGCGCTTTTGTGTGCTGCCGTCCGAGTAAGTGAACGACTCGTCAAGCACGCCTTGGTCGCCCGTCCAGGTGCATTGCATCAGTACCGTAAAGCGCTTGACCACCTGGCCCGAGCGGTCGGTGAAGATGCCGTGGGCATCGAGCGTGCCGTTGAAATAGGTGCGCAAATCCAGCGTCGGCTTTTCGTTGACATAGTGGTCAACGGAGGGCGCAGCACAACCGCCAGCCAGCAGCGCCGTGGCAGAAGCGGCCAATAAGATCAGTCGTCGTTTCATGGTGTCTTTCGGATGATTTGGGTATAGAGCAGCACGGCCGCCAGCGTTTTCAGCACACAAGGCAGCACGCAATAAGCCAGCGTCAGCACCGCCAGCGCGTCAGGGTCGGTGCTGCCCGGCTGGTAACCCAGCCAGCCCAAAACCGGCAGTGCCAGCCCAGCGGCCAGCGCTAGGTTCAGCTTGGTGGCAAACGCCCACCAGCCAAAGTAGGCACCCTCGGCGTGCCCGCTGTCCCCACTGCGCTGGATCACCCCCGCCAACAGGGCGGCGGGCAAGGCCAGGTCGCTGCCCAGTGCCACGCCCGAGAGCGCGCACACCAGCACAAAGGCCGCCACATCACCGGCACCCAGCACGCTGGCACCGGCAAACACCAGCACTGCCAACACCATGCCGATGAGCCAGGTGCGCGCCAGCCCAAGCCGTGGCACCAGCCGCACCCACAAGGGGATGCTCAGCGCTGCGCAGACAAAGTGACTGCCCAAAAACAGCGGTTGCGCACTCGCCGGCGCCTGCAGCCGGTCCTGCACAAAAAACAGCAGCAGCGTGGCCGGCACGGCGCTGGCAATGCCGTTGAGCAAAAACACCGCCATCAGGCGCTGAAACCCGCTGCGCTGCCACGGCAGCCACAGCGGTACAGCCCCAGTGTCGGGCCTGCCCCCCGGCGCGGGCACCAGGCTGTGGCGCCACGCCCACCAGCCCAGCGCGCTAGCTACAAATAATAGAGCTACTGTCGCCGGCAATCCAAGGACTACAGGCGCAATGGATGCAATGATGACGCCGGCCAGGGCGAGGCTCTCCCGCCACGCCACCACGCGGCTTTGGTGGCTGGCGTTGCCACCCAGGCGCGCGCCCCAGGCCTGGTGCAGGATGGTCAAGGCGCTGTAGGCCAGCGTGGTCAGCAGCAAGCTGGCCGCCAGCCATAGCAGCAGATGCACGGGCTGGTCCTGCCAGGGCTGTGGCGGGTAAAACAGCGCCGCAAAGCCAGCGCACAGGGCCAGCACCAGCAGCGCCGCCCAGCGCAATGCCGGGTGCGTCGCCCCGGCGGGTGTGGGCTGCCCCTGCAGGTGGTCGGCCCAACGCCCCAGCAGCGGGTCAATCAGGGTGTCGAGCAGGCGCACCGCCAGCAGCACTGCGCCCAGACTGACCAGCGAGGCACCAAATTCGCGCGCATAGTGATTTGGCAGCAACACATAAAGGGGCAACGCCACAAACGCCAGCGGCAGCCCCATCAGGCCGTAGCGCAGGCCTTGCTGCCAGGGCAAGTTGGCGTTGTTCATGGGCCGCCCAGTGCAGCCAACAGGTCGCGGCGCATGGCAGGCTCGCTGGTGGCGGTATGCAGCCAGATACCAAAAAACAGCGCACTAAACACCGCGTCGTCGATGAGGCCCAGCGTGCGCCCGTTGAGCCAGAAGCGCGCCCCGCGCCCGGGTTGGTGCACGCCGGTCAGGCGGTCGCCTTCCACCACATCAGGAAACAGTTGCTGCATGCGTGCCAGCCAGGTGGCTTGCAGCGCCGCGTCGATCGGCCCCTGGCGCAGCATCTCGGCAATCGACCGTTCGGCAATGGCTTTGCCGCGCAGGGTGCGCAAGTACGTCAGACTCAAGCCCAGCGGGTACTGGGCGTAGCGCTGGGCTTCAAAGCCTGCAGTCACCCAAAGCTGCGCGTCATACACCTCAAAGCCCCACACCCGCAGCCGCGCCGCGCCCGCCCAAACTGGGCTTGGCAACACCCCAGCCATCTCCGGCCAGGGCGGCATGGTGCCACTGGTTGACGCGGCCAGGTGGCCAGCAGGCACCAGCAAGCACACAGGCCAGGCCAACAGGGTGCGGCGTGTCGGGTTCATCGCTCAGACCCGCTTTTGCAAGGTGTACTGCACCACGTCAATGCTGTCTTCCATGAACGCGGCCTCGCAGTACGCCAGGTAAAACTCCCAGATGCGCAAGAAGCGCTCATCAAACCCCTGCTGCAACACCGCCTCGCGCTGCGCCATAAAGCTGTCGCGCCAGCGTCGCAGGGTCTCGCCATAGTCGTGGCCAAAGGCGAGCTCATCCACCACCGCCAGACCGGCCGCCTGCGCCTGGGCGCGAAACTCGCGCGGGCACGGCAGGCAGCCGCCCGGAAAGATGTACTGCTGAATGAAGTCGGTCGAGCCCACATAGCGCTCAAACAAGTCGTCGGCAATGACGATGCTTTGCACACAGGCGCGTCCCCCCGGCTTGAGCAGGCGTGCCACCGTCTCAAAATAGGTCGGCCAGTACTCGCGCCCCACCGCCTCGACCATCTCGATCGAGCAAATGGCATCAAACGGCGCGTCGACGATGTCGCGGTAGTCCTGCAGACGCAAATCGCTTTGAGCCGCTTGGCCCGCGTTGGCCAGCCGCGCCTGGGCCCAGGCCAGTTGCTCGGTGCTGAGCGTGACACCCGTGACATGGGCGGCAAACTCGCGTGTGGCCATTTCGGCCAGCGCACCCCAACCACAACCGATCTCCAGCACCCGGTGACCCGGCTGTACACCGGCCATGTGCAATGCCCGGCGCACCTTGGTCTGTTGCGCTTGTGCCATGGGCTGCTGCAGGTCGCCCGCAAACAGCGCGGCCGAGTAGTTCATGGTCTCGTCGAGCCACAGCCGGTAAAAATCATTGCCCAGGTCGTAGTGCGCGTGGATGTTCTTCTGGCTGCCAGCGCGGGTGTTGCGGTGCAACAGGTGTTTGACGCGGTACAGCAGGCGACCGGCCCAGTGGCCAAAGATCACCGAATCGATGACGCTGCGGTTTTTCAGCAGCACCCGCAGCAGCTCGGTGAGGTTGGGGGTGCTCCAGTCGCCGGCAATAAATCCTTCGGCAAAGCCGATGTCGCCCGACTTGAGAGCCGCAGACAAAGGCTTGTAGTTGTGCAGCACCAGCGTGGCGTGCGGCAGCGTTTGTGCACCAAAGCGCTGCATGGTGGCATCAGGCAGCTGCACGGTGAGGCTGCCGTGCTTGAGGTTTTGTAGCAATTTGAGCACGCTTCGTGCCGCCAGCGGCGCCTTTTGCGGCATCGTCAGGGCAGCGCGGCAGGCGTTGGCGCCAGGGGTATCGGTGCGAACAGAACCGTTCATGGGTAAGGCCTTTAGCGGGTGGTGAAGTGGGCGGGGGGAGTCGGTTTGCGAAAAAACGGCGCTTTTTTCAGCCAGAGTTGCAGCGCCTGCCAGTGAATGCGCGCCAGCACCGCCAGCGTCATCCACGGGTAAGTCCACAGGGCACGGCGCGCACTGGCACGGGTGAGTGGCTCCAGCGCACCGCCCACACTGGTTTCGATCAGGGGGCCCGCGCCGTCGTCGTAGTCCACACGCGCCAGGGTGCGGCCAAAGTCAGGCGTGATCATGAAGCGAAAGCGGTAGCTGCCCTCGACCGGGCAAAACGGCGATACATGAAACACCTTGGCTGCGCGCTGCTCCACGCCAAAGCGCGGCGCGTCGAGCAGATAACAATGCCGCTCGCCAAAAGTGTTGTTGACCTCGGCCAGCACGGCGCGCAGGCTGCCATCTTTGCGGTGGCAGTACCAGAAGCTCACCGGCTTGAAGGCAAAACCCAGCACGCGCGGGTAGCAGTGCAGCCAGACCTCGCCGTCAGCATCCGTTATGCCTTCAGCTGTCAGCAGGTCGTCCAGCCAGCGCAAGGCGCCGCCCTGCGCCATCGGGCGGCCATCGCCATGGTCGCGGTCGTCAAAGCGCAACGCCGACCACGCGCTACGGACGGGTGCCTCGGCTGGCAGGTTGCGCATGGGCAACATTAAGAAGTAGGTCGGGTAAACAAAAGCGTGGCGCTGCGGGCGCAAACGGGTGTGGCGCACCTCACCAAAGCCGATCAGCGGCTGGGTGGTTTTCATGGGTTGGCGTGCAGCAGGCGCCGCGCCACGTCCAGGCCGGACTTCAGGCCGTCTTCGTGAAAGCCATAACCGGTCCAGGCGCCGCAGAAATAGGTGTGCTGCTGGCCTTGCAGCGCGGGCACCTGAGCCTGGGCGCGGATGGCGGCCAGGTCAAACACTGGGTGTGCATAGTCAAAGCTGCCGTGGATCAGCGTCGGGTCGATGGGGCGCAGCGGGTTGAGCGACACCACCACCGGCTGGGCAAAGGGCAGGGGCTGCAACTGATTGAGCAGGTAATGCAGGCAAACCCGGTTGTCGCTGACGCCCGGCGCCTGCGGCGCGGGGCAGGTGCCGGCGCGCTCGTAGTTCCAGGCGGCCCAGGCGCGCCGCGACTGCGGCAACACCGAGGTGTCGGTGTGCAGCACTGCGCGATTGGGCTGGTAGCCGATGGCACCCAGCACCGCGAGTTCGGGACGGGTGGGCGTGGCCAGCAAGGCCAGGGCCTGGTCCGAATGGCAGGCCAACACCAGCTTGTCAAAATGCTCGGTCTGGCCAGCGCTGTGCAGGTGCACGCCCTGGGCGTCTCGCTCGATGCGCTGTACCGGCGTCTTCAGCCGTTTGTCGGCTATGCCCGCAATGATCTTGTCGACATACTGGCGCGCGCCGCTAGGCACCGTCCACCACTGCGGCCGGTTGCTGACCTGGATCAGCCCATGGTTGTGACAGAAGCGGATCATGGTGGCCGTTGGAAACTGCAGCATCTGGTCAATCGGACAACTCCAGATGCAACCCAGCATCGGAAGCAGGTACCAGTCGCGAAACTCGGCGGAAAAGCGGTGCGCGGTCAGAAAGTCGGCCAGCGGCTGCATCAAGGCGGCGTCGTCACCCTGCTGCGCCAGTTCATTGGCCAGGCGATTAAAGCGCAGCAGATCGCGCAGCATGCCCCAGAAGCGCGGTTTGAGCAGGTTGGCGCGCTGCGAAAACACGGTGTTGAGCGAACTGCCACTCCACTCCAACGGGGCTTGGCCAGCATGCCCAGGCACCTGCACTGAAAACGACATGTCAGACTTGGCGCTGGGCACGCCCAGCTCGGCCAGTAGCGCAATCAACTGCGGGTAGGTGCGCTCGTTAAACACCAGAAAGCCGGTGTCGACGCCGTGCGTGACCGGACCGTGCTCGCCGTTGAGCGTCACATCCACGGTGTGCGTGTGCCCGCCAAAGTAGTCGCCGGCCTCAAACAGCGTGACCTGGGCGTGGTCTTTGAGCCGGTGGGCGGCGGCCAACCCGGCAATGCCTGAACCGACGATGGCGATCTTCATGGCGCTGTTTGCCCTGTTGGTTGAGAACCGACGGCAGGGGAATCCACGCACGGCACCCTGCGGTCTGACAGGCTGCGTTCAGAGCCCCGTGCGCGGCGTGTGGCGGGCACAACCCCAGGCTGGTTGCCGTGGTTTGCGTGAAAAAATCTGGATGTGTTCAAAATAAAACTATAAAGATGTTTTGTGACTAATTGGTAATTTATCACATCTTTTAGTTTTGTGCTGCGCAGCTCGCCCCGGCCGAGCTTGATGACCGTTCCCGTGTTGGGCCATGGTGCATCAAAAGAGCTGTGGCTCAATTTCTACAGAAATCGTAGCTGCCTGCGCAATACTTTGATGGGCTAGAGTCGATTTTTGTGCTGAATTCTCGGCTTCGTCCTGGCGCACCAGAGAGCTCACCCGCACCCCCAGCAAGCGCAGGCGCTGTGTCAGCGGCACACGCTTGAGACACTGGCCTGCCACCCGGCGCAGGGTGCTGGCGTCGGCGGTGTAGAAGTCCAGCGTGATATCGCGCGTGGCGGTCTTGAAGTCGGCGTAGCGCAGTTTGATGCCAACCGTTTTGCCCACGTAGCCCTTGCGCTGCAAATCATCGGCCACCTGTTCGCACAGCTGGGTGAAGATGGCACCGAGTTCGGCTTTGTCGTGCACGGCGTGCAAATCGCGCTCGAACGTGGTTTCGCGGCTCATGGAGACCGGCTCGCTTTGCGTCACCACCGGGCGTGTGTCGATACCGTGCGCCGCGTCAAACAGCCAGGCACCGGTCTTTTGGCCAAATTGGTCGATGAGCCAGTCGATGCCTTTTGCGGCGAGCTCACCTATGTTGCGCACGCCGTGGCGCTGCAGCTTTTCGTCGGCCTTGGGGCCAATGCCGTTGATTTTGCGGCAGGCCAGCGGCCAGATTTTTGACTGCACCTCGTCTTCAAACACGATGGCAATGCCGTTGGGTTTGTTGAACTCACTGGCCATTTTGGCCAACAGCTTGTTGGGCGCCACGCCGACCGAGCAGGTCAGGCCGGTCTCCTGAAAAATCGTTTTCTGGATGAGGCGTGCCAGCACCCGACCGCCCTCGCGCTGTCCACCGGGCACTTTGGTGAAGTCGATGTAGACCTCGTCCACCCCCCGGTCTTCCATCAGCGGCGCAATGTCCAGGATGATGTCTTTGAACGTGCGGGAAAAACGCCGGATCTCGGCAAAGTCCACCGGCAGCAGGATTGCCTGCGGACACAGCTTGGCGGCTTTCATCAGCCCCATGGCCGAACCCACCCCATGCTGGCGCGCCGCATAGGTCGCGGTGGTGATCACGCCGCGCCCGGTGTAGCCGGCCAGCCGCGGGAAGGCGTCCAGGGGAATCCGTGCCAGCGGCAGGTCGGCGTGGGCCGTGAGCAACGCGTCGTCGACCGAGCGCCGGCCGCCACCGATCACCACGGGCAAGCCCTTGAGTTGCGGGTAGCGCAGCAGTTCCACCGACGCATAAAAGGCGTCCATGTCCAGATGGGCAATACGGCGAATCATGGAAGCAGAGAATAACTGGCCCAGCCACGCATTGGCCTGCGTTGTTAGTGCGTTATGTCAGCCGTTTGGGGTGTCATACAGGTTAAGCTCAGCACAGTTACATTTTGAGTCAATAGGTAGTTTCATGGATAAGCATTTTTTGAGCTCGCTGTTTTCTCCTGGTTCCATTGCCGTGTTCGCCGGCAATCCTGATGATCCCGAGTCGCAAACGCCGCAAGCGCGGGTGCTGCACCAGGCCATTACCGCCCAACATTACACCGGTAAACTGGTGTTTCTTGACGTGCACGCCAGCGGCACGCTGGCCGATCTGGCCAACACGCATGCCGACCTGGCGATCATTGCGTTGCCACCCGAACAAGTGGCGGCTGCGCTGGAGATTGCCGGGCGCATCAAATGTCAGTCGGCGCTGGTGATTTCCAGCGGCATCAACGCCGCGCAGGCGGCTGATCTGCACAAACAGGCCACGCGTGACGGCATTTATCTGCTTGGCCCCAATTGCCTGGGCTTTCAGCGGCCGCATATTCACCTCAACGCCAGTGTGGCGGGGGAGCTCGCCAATGTGGGGCCGCTGGCGCTGGTGTCACAGTCCGGAGCACTGACCTCGTCGATTCTGGACTGGGCCAGAAAGAACGCGGTGGGTTTTTCGACTGTGGTGTCACTTGGCCCCAACACCGCCGTGGACATGGCGCAGGTGCTGGATTTCCTGGCGGGCGATGCCAAAACGCACAGCATTGTGGTCTATCTGGAAGGCATCACCAACGCCCGGCGCTTCATGAGCGCGCTGCGCGCCGCCGCCAATGCCAAGCCGGTGGTGGTGCTCAAAGCCGGGCACAAACAGGCCGGCAACCGGGCGGCGCTGACGCACTCGGGCGCGATTGTCGGCAGTGACGCCGTGTTTGACGCCGCGCTGCGCCGCGCCGGCGCGGTGCGGGTGCGCTCGTTTGTCGCACTGTTTTCCGCCGCCAAGTGCCTGGCTTCGCGCTACAAGCCAGTGGGCAAACGCCTGGCCATCGTCACCAATGGCGGCGGCCCGGGCGTGCTCGCCGCCGACTGGGTGAGCGAGATTGCGCTGGACCTGGGACGGCTGACGCCCGAGCAGGTGCAGCAGCTCAAACCCCAGCTGCCACCGCTGGCGACCTTGAGCGACCTGATCGACGTCTCTGAGGACGCGGGGCCAGAGCAGTACCGCGCCGCGATTGCTGCCGCCAGCCAGGCGCCGCAGATCGACGGCATTTTGGTGATTTATTCGCCCAAGACCGGCATCGACGGCGACGCCATCGCCACGGCGATTGCCGGCTTTAACCGCCAGGCCAGCAAGCCGCTGTTGGCGTGCTGGATGGGCGACGCCTCGGTGGGCGAGGCGCGGCGCATTCTAAGCGATGCGGTGATTCCAAGTTTCAGAACCCCCGAGGCGGCGGTGGGCGCGTTTGGCAACATCGCCTCGTTCTACCAAAACCAGCAGCTGCTGCAGCAAACGCCACCGCCACTGTCAGACCTGGCGCAACCCGATGTGGAGGGTGCTCGCCTGCTGATTGAAAGCGTGCTGGCCGAGCGTCGCAAGGTGCTGACCGAGATGGAGTCCAAGGCGCTGTTGGCGGCTTTTCTGATTCCGGTCACCAAAACCATTCTGGCGCGCAACCCGAATGAGGCGATCATGATTGCCACGCAACTGGGTTTTCCGGTGGCGCTGAAAATCGACTCACCCGACATCAGCCACAAGTCGGATGTTCAGGGCGTCGCGCTGAACATCATGACCGCGGTGGGTGTGCGTGACACCTACCTGGACATGGTGCAAAACGTGACCCGCTTGCAGCCCGATGCGCGCATCAACGGGGTGACGATTCAAAACATGTCGAACCAGAAGCGTGGCCGTGAGGTATGCATCGGTCTGGTCACCGATCAGCCGTTTGGACCGGTGATCGCTTTTGGCGCGGGAGGTACGATGATCGAACTGATCAACGACCGCACCATGGAGCTGCCCCCCTTGAACCAGTTTCTGGCGCGCCGCCTGATTGAGCGTTCGCGGGTGTTCGAAACGCTTGGCCAATGGCGCGGTGCACCGGCTGCCGATGTGGACGCGCTGGAGCAGATCCTGCTGCGCGTCTCTGAGATGGTGTGCGAGCTGCCGCAGCTGCGCGAGATGGACATCAACCCGATCATTGTGGACGACTCCGGTGCGCTGGCGGTGGACGCGCGCATTGTCATTGACAACGCCGCGCCGTCGGTGCGGCATTACAACCACCTGGCCATCCTGCCCTATCCGTCCCAATACGAGCAGGTGTGCCCGATGGCCGGTGGCGGCGAATACATCGTGCGCCCGGTGCACCCGGATGACGCCGACATGCTGCAGGCGTTTGTGCGCGGGCTGTCGCCCGAGAGCCGTTACTTCAGGTTTGTGTCGAGCATGCAGGAGCTGCCCGCCACCATGCTGTCGCGCTTCACGCTGATCGACTATGACCGCGAAATGGCATTGGTGGCCATTCACACCGAAACCGGACTTGACGAAGACGGGCGGCCCACCGAGACCAGCCGGATTGTGGGCGTGTCGCGCTACATCACCAATCCCGACCGCAGCACCTGCGAGTTCTCACTGGTGGTGGCCGACGACTTCAAGGGCCAGGGCCTGGGGTCACGCCTGATGCTTTCCATCATGGACTTTGCCCGTGAAAAAGGGCTGACCGAGATTGAGGGTCTGGTGCTGGCCAACAACCACAACATGCTCAAACTGATGAAGAGCCTGGGCTTTGCCATCAAGTCCTTTGCCGAAGACCCCGACTTCAAGCTGGTGACGCATCAATTGCAGGCGACCTGAGCGTGGTTGGGGTCACGCCAGCGGCAAGGCGCATAGCGGACCGGTTTGAAGTGGCAAAAAATGTTGGCGTAGTCCTGGCCGTCCAGCGGCTGCGGGCGGCCGTGTAGCAGGCGACCCCCCTCGTAAAACACCATGTCACCGGGTTGGAGCAGCAGCTGATGGCGGCGGTAGCCGTTGTCTTCGATGCAGAGCGGCCAATCCTGATTCACCTGCTGTGCCACGTTGATGATGGCGCTGATGATGTGGGTGTCGAGCCGGTCACGGTGCATCTTCAAAACGGCGTTGTGGTGGTAACTGCGGATGCCATAGACGTAGGTGGGCTCCAATGGCTGGCCACACCAGGTTTCCAGCAGCGGTTTCAGCGCGGCGTGAATCGCCTGGCGCAGCTCAGTGCTCAGGTCGATCAAGCTGCTGCTGCGGGTGCTGGCATCGGGATCGGCGTGGTGGATAAAGCCGCCTTCTACAAACTCATCGCTGCGGGTTGATACCTGCAGCGCGTAAAGCTGTGCAATGCTGGCGAACAGCGTCGGCGCGAGCTGGTGTTTCTCGAAACCGGTCCTGGTGTAGTTGGGAATGAACTCGTTGAGCTCTCGCGGGTATCGGGCGGGCGGCGGGTTTTGTTTGCTGTGGGTGCGCAGGTGAAAGGTCAGCAGGGTTTTGCCGCCCTGAAGCACGGCTTTCTCTTCGCGCTGGCTGTGGGGGTTGACCGAGCCGTCGGCTAGCAGGTTGCACCACACCAGTGCCGTGCCACGCTGTGGTGTCAAGCGCAGCCCGGCTGGCTCAAACAGCGTCTCGCCACCCTCGTCAGCCTGCTTGAGGTACACCACCAGGCTGTGGGTGCGCTGCCCCATGCGGGCACCCTGGTGATCAAGGTCCTGCGGCCCAAACGCATCACAGCGGGCGGCCAAGCCCTGACCGACACCAAAGAACTGGCATACCGGTGTTTCGGCATAGGCGGGATCCACCCCCACCAGTTTGCACAGGCGCCATTGCAAGGCCTGCAGTGCGGCTGCCAGCTCAGACGCAGCGACATCTGTGACCGTGCCGCTGCCCGCATTCAGCAGGATTTCCAGTTGCTCACATTCCTCTGCGTGCAGGAAGTCAGGCAGTGCGTGAATCTCAAGTGCGCGGGCCGCCAGTCGGCGGGCGTTGGGTATCCAGAGTTGCGCGCGGTCGATCGCAACCGTGTCAGCCACGGTTGCCGGGTCCGGGTTGCGACGGTTGACCGGGCCGAACGGATTGACCAGTTGCGCCAGTGGCACACTGGGTTCATAGCCCATACAGGACGAAATATCCGGGTAGCTGTAACCCTCATCGAGTAGCACCTTGAAGATGCCATCCTTGTCGCGACCCGCTTGCAGGTTGCTGTGGACCCAGCCGATCCAGTCCGCGTTGAGTGTTTTGCTCATGTCCTGTGTCCTGCGGCCCCATCATGGGACCTTAGCAGGATGCCTGCGTCAACCCGGTCGATCTGCGTATGGCCGCAAAACGCCATCGTCAAATCCAGTTCCTTGTGGATGATCTCCAGTGCTTTGGTCACACCCGCCTCGCCCATCGCACCCAGGCCGTAGGTGAAGGCGCGGCCGATGTAGGTGCCACGCGCACCCAGGGCACGCGCCTTGAGCACGTCCTGCCCGCTGCGGATGCCGCCGTCCATGTGCACCTCGATCTGGCTGCCCACCGCCTGCACGATGGCGGGCAGGGCGCTGATGGAAGACGGCGCACCGTCCAGCTGGCGTCCGCCGTGGTTGCTGACCACCAGCGCATCAGCCCCCGAGTTGACCGCCAGCCGGGCGTCTTCCACGTCCTGCAGACCTTTGACGATCAGCTTGCCACCCCAGCGTTTCTTGATCCATTCCACATCGTTCCAGCTCAAGGCCGGGTCAAACTGCTTGGCCGTCCATTCACTTAACGAGCCCATGTTTTCCACCCCCTTGACGTGGCCCACAATGTTGCCAAAGCCGTGCCGCTGGGTGCCGAGCATGCCCAGTCCCCAGCGGACTTTGGTTGCCATGTCGATGATGTTGGCCAACGTGGGTTTGGGTGGAGCCGACAAGCCGTTTTTCAGGTCTTTGTGGCGCTGGCCCAGAATCTGCAGGTCCAGTGTGATCATCAGTGCCGAGCAATTGGCGGCGTTGGCGCGGTCAATCAGGCGCTCGATGAAGCCGCGGTCGCGCATCACATACAGCTGAAACCAGAACGGATGCCCGCCGGTCTCGCGCGCCACGTCTTCGATTGAGCAGATGCTCATGGTCGACAGGGTGAATGGCACGCCAAACTTTTTGGCGGCGTTGGCGGCCTTGATCTCCCCGTCGGCGCACTGCATGCCGGTGAGTCCCACCGGTGCCAGCGCCACCGGCATGGCCACGGTTTGGCCAATCATGGTGCTGGCGGTGCTTCGGTTTTCCATGTTGATGGCCACGCGCTGGCGCAACAGGATCTTCTGGAAGTCGGCCGAGTTGGCGCGGTAGGTGCTCTCGGTCCAGCTGCCAGAGTCAGCGTAGTCGTAAAACATGCGCGGCACACGCGCTTTGGCCAGCAGGCGCAGGTCTTCGATATGGGTAATGACGGGCATTTTTCTCTCCGAGGGACACGGCACATGTTACGGGCCGCCGCTGCGGGCGTTGCTGAAAACTGCACGGGCAGGTTTGAAATAAATTGCGAACCGGGCGCGGGTTTGGGGCAAAGTCGGTCAACATCTGGCAACATTGATCCATGCAAAGCCCAGACGTTTTGATCATCGGCGCCGGTATGGCAGGTGCTTCGGTTGCCTATTTTTTGGCGCCACACTGCCGCGTGACTTTACTTGAGCGTGAGACGCAGCCTGGCTACCACGCCACCGGGCGCTCGGCGGCGATGTTCAGCGAAACCTATGGCAATGCCACGGTGCGCGCGCTCAGCACCGCGTCCAAGGCGTTTTACCTCAACCCACCCGCCGGGTTTTCTGAGTATCCACTGGTCACGCCACGCGGTGCGCTGATTGTGGGTGGGCAGGCCGATCAGGAGGCTCTGCGTCGTGAGTGGCAGGCGATGCAGGCGCTGGTCCCCAACGTCTCGTGGTGGACGCCATCGCAGATCTTGCAGCGGGTGCCGGTGCTTCGACCCGAATTCGCCCACTGCGGCATCTTCGAGCCCGATGCGATGGACCTGGATGTTCACGCCATCCACCAGGGTTTCCTGCGCGGTGCCCGGGCGACCGGTGCCACGCTGGTGTGCCAGGCTGAGGTGCAACGGCTGCAGCAGGTGGCAGGTGTCTGGCAGGTGACAACTTCTGCTGGCGCGTTTGCGGCCCCGGTGCTGATCAACGCCGCCGGTGCCTGGGGCGACGAGCTGGCGCTGCTGGCGGGGGTGGCACCTGTGGGGCTGGTGCCCCGGCGTCGCACCGCCTTGACCACACCCGCGCCAGCCGACTGCGACATCACGACCTGGCCGCTGGTGATTGACGCCCGCGAGAGTTTTTACTTCAAGCCCGATGCCGGTGTGCTGCTGCTGTCACCCGCCAACGAAGATCCGGTCAGTCCGCAGGACGTTCAACCGGAAGAGCTCGATGTGGCGACGGCGGCGGACCGGATCGAGGCCGCCACGCACCTGCAAATCCGCCAGATCCGGCGCAAATGGGCGGGGCTGCGTTCGTTTGTGGCCGACAAGTCGCCGGTGGTCGGTTTTGCGCCCGATGCGTCAGGTTTTTTCTGGCTGGTGGGTCAAGGCGGCTACGGCATTCAGACCGCGCCGGCCATGGGAGAGCTGGCGGCCGCGCTGGTACAAGGACTACCCGCGCCACCCGCATTGACGGCGTTGGGCGTGAGCGCCGAGCTGCTGGGTGCCACCCGCTCTGGCCTGCGTGTGGGGGGTACCGTATGAATCCACTCGCGCTACCACTGGCGTTGACCCAGGCGCAGGCCTGTTGGCAGCGTGGAGACCTGATTCAGGCCGAGACCCTGTGCCGTCAAGCCTTGCTGCAGGACCGGAACAACGGCAACGCCTACGCGTTGTTGGCGGCGGTGTTGACGCAAAGCAAACAAACGCCGAAGGCCGAAACGCTGGGACGGCAGTGGGCCGGGCTCTGTCCGGGGGATGGACGCGCGCATGCATTTTGTGGGGATGTGCTGCGTGAGCAGGGCCAGATCGAAGCCGCCATGCGCAGCTGGCAGCATGCTTTGCATCTTCCGGGTGCGCAGGGTGACCTGCATTACCGAATGGGCCGTGCGCTGATCGATCTGGGGCAGGATGCGCTGGCCTTGGCCGAGCTGGAGGCTGCGCAATGCGATGGGCAGGTGCATGAGGAGGCACTGTTGTGGCAGATCAGGGTGTTGCACCGGCTGCAGCGCGGTGACCAGGCGCGCCAGTTGCTGGGGGATGCACTTTTCAGGCGCAGCAAAACGGGGCAGGAAGGGCAGATTGTGAACCTGTGGCTGGCGCTTTTTCCCAGCGATGAGGTGCCCATCCATCGGCTTGCGGCCCAAGGGAGTGCGCCCGCGCCAGCGCGCGCCAGCGACGCTTATGTCAGTTACCTGTTTGACCATTACGCAGATTCGTTTGATTCGCAGCTGGCCAAGCTGCATTACCGGGCACCGGAGCTGATTGCGGGCCAATTGGCGCAGTCGCTGGCGCCACCGCAGGCCCACTGGCGGGTACTCGATGCGGGTTGTGGCACCGGCTTGTGCGGCGTCTGGTTACGTCCCTATGCGCGCGTGCTGGCGGGTGTTGACCTGTCACCCGGCATGGTGGCCAAGGCGCGCGCCCGCGGCGGCTACGACCGGTTGGTGGTGGCGGAGCTGACAGAGTTTTTGGGCACCTGCCATGGCGATTTCGAGCTGATCGTGTCGGCTGACACGCTGGTTTATTTTGGTGACCTGATCCCCGTTCTGGCTGCTGCGTCCAGTGCCTTGACCAGCGGTGGCTGGCTTGCGTTTTCACTGGAGCAGGCCGAGCCCGATGATGCACCTGACTGGCAGCTGAGCCGCAGTGGACGTTATACGCACACGCGGGGCTACGTGGAGCAGGTCGTGCAGCTGTCGGGCTTGCGCCTGGAGGTGTTGGCACCGGCCACCCTGCGCATGAATGATCATCAACCGGTCAAGGGTTTGATCGTTTTGGCCTCCAGGCCATATTAAACAAGCATTTGATGCTGTAAAAAAGATAACAAACGCTGTTTTATCCGGCCAACCCGACAAACATGTTCTGCACGTCGTCGTGCTCGTCGATGGCGGCCAGAAAGGCCTCGACTTCGGCCAGCTGTTCGGCATTCAGGCTGGTCGGGTCAACCGGATTTTTCGCCTGATAACCCAGCTTGGCCGACAGCACCGTGAAGCCATGCGTGGGCAAAGCGCGGCTGACCAGATCCAGATCGCCCGGGTCGGTCAGGAACGTGGTGTTGCCCTCTTCTTCACCGGGTTCGAAATCTTGCGCACCAGCCTCGATGGCCGCCAGCTCGGCATCTGCGCCGGCAGCGGCGGGCTCGGCCTCGATCATGCCCAGATGGTCAAAGTCCCAGCTGACCGAGCCCGACGTGCCCAGTTGCCCTTTGCGAAACAGCACCCGCATCTCAGGTGCGGTGCGATTGAGGTTGTCGGTCAGGCACTCGACCATCACCGGCACCCGGTGTGGCGCAAAACCCTCGTAGATCACATGCTCGAAGTTGACCACCTCACCGGTCAGTCCGGCACCTTTCTTGATGGCGCGCTCGAGTGTGTCTTTGGGCATGGACGCTTTGCGCGCCTGCTCCACCAGCAGGCGCAGGCGCGAATTGGCGGCCGGGTCGGCGCCGCTGCGGGCAGCCAGCATGATGTCCTTGGAAAGCTTGCCGAAAATTTTGCCCTTGGCGTTGGCTGCGAGTTCCTTGCCTTTGGCTTTCCATTGCGCGCCCATGGTGATGTTTCCTTGTTGTTGCGTTTACACGCGCTGGTTGATGTCGGATTCGAATTGTGTCAGCGGAACCGGGCGGCCAAAGAAAAACCCCTGAAACGCGTGGCAGCCCCGCTGTTCCAGAAACAACTGTTGCTGGCGCGTCTCGACGCCTTCGGCAATGACATTGAGCCCCAGTGCCTCGGTCATGGCAATAATGGTTTGCACAATCGCGGCGTCGTTAGGGTCGGTCGTGATGTCGCGCACAAAACTCTGGTCAATTTTGACTTGATCGAGCGGCAGGCGCTTCAGGTATTGCAGCGACGAGTAGCCGGTGCCAAAGTCATCCAGCGAAAAGCTCAGGCCCAGCAGTTTGAGCGTGCGCATTTTGGCGGTGGCGTCTTCGACCTGCTTCAGCACCACGCTCTCGGTCAGCTCCAGTTTCAGCAGCGCGGGTTTGGCTCCCGTCGCCACCAGAATATGGCGAACCTGGTCAACAAAATCGGCCTGGTGAAACTGCCGGGCACTGACGTTGACCGCCAGTGTCAGATCGCGCAGACCGCTGTGTGCCTGCCAGGCCTTGAGCTGGCTGCATGCGCTGTGCAATACCCATAGCCCGATGGGCACGATGATGCCGGTTTCTTCAGCCAACGGAATGAACTGTGCGGGCGACACCATGCCGCGCTGCGGATGCATCCAGCGTAGCAATACTTCGGCCCCGAGCGTACGTTCATCCGAGTTCACCTGCTTTTGAAAATGGAGCGTGAGCTGCCCGCGGGTGAGCGCTTGTTCCAGGTCGGCCACCAGACTTAAGCGGTCTTCCAGCTCGGACTGCACCACTGGATCAAAGAAACGGATGGTGTTGCGTCCGGCGTGTTTGGCCTGGTACATGGCCGCATCGGCATGCTTGAGCAGGGCATCCGAGGTGTCATTGTTGCCCTGAAACAACACAATACCGATGCTGGGTGTGGTTTGCATCGGGGCATCTTCGAGCAGGTAAGGTTCGCTCAAGGACTGGCGAATCTTCTCTGCGACCAGTTCCGCCTGAGTGGCTGCCTCATGTGGCAAGACACTCAGGCCTTCGAGCATGACAATGAACTCGTCACCGCCCGGGCGGGCGACCACGCCACCTTCGCCCACACAGGTGCTGAGCCGTGCGCCCAATTCGACCAGCAGTTTGTCCCCAAAAGGTAAACCCAGGGTGTCGTTGATGGTCTTGAAATCGTCCAGGTCCAGCAGCAGAACCGCGCCAAAACGCCTGCTGCGTGCACTGGCTGCCAGCGCGGTGTCAAGGCTGTCATGCAGCAAACGCCGATTGGGCAGGCCGGTGAGCGAGTCGTAATGGGCAAGCTGGTGGATCTGCGCCGCGGCACGCTTTTGCTCAGTGATGTCGTCGTAAATGCCAAGGACGCCAAAGGGCAGGCCATCTGTGCCCAATAGCGGGACTTTGGAGGTTCGCAACCAGATCTGGCGACCATCCGGTGTGGACTGGGGCTCTTCAAAGTTCAACCGGGGGGTGTTGCTGTTCATCACCCGAAGATCATCGGCGCGGTACAGGTCGGCCTGTGCCTGCCAACCTAATTCGGTGTCGAGTTTGCCCACCAGCTCGTCGGGGCTGTTGAGGCCGGCGTCACGCGCAAACGCCTGGTTGCACCCGAGGTAGCGCAAATCACGGTCTTTCCAGAAGATACGCAGCGGTGCGGTTTCCAACACCTGGCGCAGCATGGTATTGACGGAACGCAATGACTGCTCAGCCAGTTTTTGTTGTGTCAGGTCAATCACGTAAGAAAAGGTGCGCGCGCCCTGGTCGGTCTCCACGCGTTTGGACGACACCATGAATGCAAACTGGGTGCCATCGCGCCGCAGTCCGACCGTCTCGTACGGTGCCTCAGACGCTCGGCCAAGAGCCCGCAGCCCAACCATCTGGGCGACCTGGCCGCGCTGTGTGGGGGCGATACAGTGGGTCAGTGGCTGGTCGAGCAACTGGCTGATGTCGTCGTAACCAAACAGTTTCAGAAAGGCGGTGTTGCCATTGACGATGAATCCGTCACACGACAGGCACACGCCGATCGGGCTAAGTTCCATCAGGGTGACAAACTGGCTTTCGATCTGTGCCAGCGACTTTTGCAATTGTTCCTGGGTTGCCTTGGCGGCGTTCTGCTGCGCGTCATGGGTGCGGCACAGCACAATTGCCCGCGCCAATTGGGACAGCACCGGCTGCAAAATCTGCCCGAGATTCAATTGGGTGGCGGGTGGCTCCATCGCCAGCAGCAAGATCACACCCTGGTTTTCCAGTGGCAGCCGCAAGAAAGCCTGGTAACGGCTGTGTGTGGTGCCCAGTTGGGCCAACAGGGCCGACTGCTCGCAGAGCCGCTCCGCGCAGCCGTACAACAGCTCGCAGGGCAGGCCGATGGGCTGACCCACTCGGCCCATCAATTCAAAGTCGCCCACGGCAGCCGCCATGCTGACCTGCTGGGTGGCCTCTGGCCCTTCACACTTTGGCAGGTTCAGGCAGACAAATCCGGCAGAAAACGAGGTGTGGTACAGCAAGCGCTGCAAGGTGCGTGTCAGCAGGGAGGCGAGCCTGACCTCACCGCCAATGGTCACCGACAAGTCGTACAGGACCGGCAATATCTCCTGCTGCTGCATGAGGCGAGTGTTTACCAGCGGGCTGCCACCAGTGTGGCGTTGTGAAACAGCGGGTAGCCGTGCAAGGTGGAGCCACCAATTTCACCGAGCGACAGGGCGCCTGCGATCTGTTTGGCTTTGGTGCGCCTGGCAAACTCGCCAACCTCACTGGTGGCGGCATCCAGCCCCAGATGCATGCGCCGCCCGGCGCAATAAAACAGCAGCAGTTCGGTACCGGCTGCGTTGCCATTCATGGCCGTCAGACCCTCGGTCAGCACGCGCAGGGTTTCGGGGCTGTCCACCGTGGGACTATTGAGCAAGGTCAGCACCGAGTTGGCCGGTACTTCACCGACACAGAACAGGGAGCCGTCGTCATTGAGCATCACCGGGATTCGGACCACCACATGGTGGTTGGCACGCACGATGCCAAACGGAAAATGCACCGCGTGCTCATAAAAGTTGGAGCGGGTGATTTGCACGCCCGACTGCTGTTGCACCAGCTCCTGGTACACCTCAAAGGCCGGCCGCCAGTCGATCTGCGAAATGCGGTTTCCGGCGGTGCTGGTGGCGTACACGGTTTGCTGCGGTGCCAGATAGCCGTGTTCAAGAATCGCACCTTTGTGGTCTGGCAGCAGTACCAGCAAAACGCCATTGTTGACCAGGCGTTCCCCGTCAAACAGGCAGGCCATCGGCGCAAAAGTTTCGCTGCCGGCATTGGCACCGGCGTAATGAACCCGATTGGCCAATTTCAGATACATGGCATCGAGCAAGGTGCCAATGTGCGGCACCATGGCATCGAACAACATGAACAGTGTGGCTTCACCGATGTTGCCCAGTTGCGAAATCACCTGCTGGCTGATCGCATCGGCACGTTCCGTGGTGTCCGTCACATCGGCCGGAAGATCGGCGTGCAAGGTAAAAAACGGCATCTGGTCAAAACGCAGCAACCAGACGCCTTGTGACTGGAATGTTCCCTGGTTGATCAGTGCCGGGAAGATGGCACCCACCAGCGGGATGTGCTGCAGCGCGCATTGGGCTTGTAGTAGCGGGACCTGAGCTTTTTCGGCCTCAGGTAGGAGGGCGCAGATGCCCATGTCGGGGAATCTGGCGCGCCATGTGGACAGGGCTTCACTCAGCAGGTTGCCGTCTATCCGGGGTAGAAAACACATCTTTGGGATGTCGTTCATGGCGGTTTTATCGGTTGCAGCACGGGCATAGGCTGGCAGAGTTGGCCCGGGGAGGGTAGTATCGCACCGATGAACACCCCGTCGGTTGATGTTTTTGACCCCAAGGCGCAGCCAGCAGGCCTGCGCTACCGGTGGTTACCAACCCTGGCCGTCGAGCCCGGCATGGTGGTGGCCCGGCCCGTGGTGGGGCTGACGGGTGTCCGCGAGACCATGTACCTGGCCATGGGCACCACCATCACCGGTGAAACGATTGCACAAATGGTTGTCAAAGGGGTGGAGTGTGTGGCCGTCGTCGATGCATCGGCTGCCAACCCGGATGACGATGCGTCGGCGCGTGAGTGCTTTCGCGCGAGGCTGGACGAGATTTTTGGCCCCACGCCCGACGCCGGTTGTCAGCCTTTGGTGGATGCATTGATGCTGGCGCAGCACACCTTATGCTGAAGCCGAATCCACCAACCCTGGACATCGAGGCGATCGCCAGAGTCTTGCCGCCGTTTCCCAGGATTTTTTTGCAGTTGCTGGAACTCCTGCGTGATGAGGCGTCGTCGTTTGAAGTCATGGCGCGGCTGATTCGCAACGACCCGGTCCTTTCCGGCAACGTGCTGGCCACGGCCAACCATGTTCGCCGTTTGCACGCCCAGTCTGATCTGGCAGATCCCTTTGCTGCGGCGTCTCTGATTGGCGTGAACCGGCTGCGCCAGATCGTGGTCCACATCGGGATGAACCGGTTTATTGGCGATGGCCGGGGTAGCGAGTTTTTCTTCAGACATTCGTTTGCCGTGGCCATCACGTCGCAGGAGCTGGCGGTGATGTGTGATGTGTCGCCCGACGAGGCCTATATTGCCGGCATCCTGCACGATGTGGGCCAGCTGTGTTTTCATGTGCTCGACGAACCCGCTTTTTTGCGGGCCTATCAACAGTCTGCGGCGGATGGCCGCTTGCTGGAGCGTGAGGCCGAGATTTTTGGCGTCGATCATTGCCAGATTGGTGCGCAGCTGGCGCAGTACTGGAACTTGCCAGACGATGTGGTGTCGGCCATTCGCAGCCACCATGACGACAGCGTTGCCACCAGCAATCTGCAGGCGGTGGTCTGCCTCGGTGAAACCCTGGCCCGGGCGCTGGATATTCCGGCTTCGTCCAAGAACCGGGTGACCAAGATCAACACGCCGGCGGTGGAGTTGCTCGGCATCCGTTGGGACAGCCCGGAAATACTGGATTGTCTGGGGCGCTGTCACGCCAGGTTTTTGCAGGGTGTTGGCGTGCCGTGAGCCAGTGGCCTTATGGCCTGGCGTTGGCGGGGCGCGCGGCTGTTTTCAGGCCGGCCCCGCGCACCTCCAGAGTGATCTGATCCAGCACTTGGCCTTGCTCGTCCACGATTTGCACCAGGTGGCGTCCCGGCCAGGGCAACCATTGGGCTGACGCGCCTCGCGCAAACGGCTTGCCATCGATCAGCCAATGCAGCCGCGGGCCGGTGGCCGTCAGTCGCAGGCGCTGGTGTTGCGGCGGGATGTCAGGGTCCAGCGCGATGATGCTGCCGTTGGTTGGGGCAAGAATTTTGCCTCTGGCGCTTTCTCTATCTGTCTTTGATGATATGGAGTCGATAGCAAACAGGGTTTGTTGGGTACCCGTGAAAAACCATTCGGAACGGGGTGCTTCAGCACCTGCAAACCCGACGCTGGTGCGCACCAGGCCAGCGGGTGCCTTGGGTGCGGTGCTGGTCTGGGTGCGATGCAGGTACTGCATCACCGCAGCCCAAATGGGAGCGGCACCGGTGGTGCCGCTCACGTCGTGCATGGCGGCACCGCTGGCGTTACCGACCCAGACACCCACGCTGTAGCGTTGCGAATAGCCCAAGGCCCAGTTGTCGCGCATGTCTTTGCTGGTGCCGGTCTTGACCGCAGTCCAAAAACGCGTGGCGAGCACACTGTCGAGGCCAAAGGTGGGTGCGCGCGCCAGTGGGTCGGACAGGATGTCACTGACGATCCACGCCGCCCGCGCATCCACAGCCACACCGGCCGTGGTGCCAGGTAGTACCGGCGCCGGTTTGGGCTGCACCCGCACCGGACCGAGGCGGCCACCGTTGGCCAGTGCGCGGTAGGCGTTGGTCAGCGCCAGCAGCGGCACTTCGGCGCTGCCCAGCGCCAGGCTGTAGCCGTAATAGTCACCGGTTTCCTTGAGCGGCAGGCCGAACTGGCGCAACTGTTGGTGAAACGCATTGGGACTGACCATCACCAGTGTGCGCACAGCTGGCACGTTGAGTGAAGCCGCCAGCGCTGTGCGCGCGCTCACCCACCCCTTGAACTGGCGGTCGTAGTTTTGCGGAATATACAGGCCGGCGCTGGTCTGGATCTGTGCGCTGGAGTCCTCCAGCAGCGAGGCAGCGGTCAATCGGCGCTGGGCAATGGCCTGGGCATACAAAAAAGGCTTGAGCGTTGAGCCTGGCTGGCGTAGTGCCGTGACCCCGTCGACCTCGGCGGCCGCACTGATGTCGCCAGACGACCCGACCCAGGCCAGTACGTCGCCGGTGGTGTTGTCCAGCACCAGCAGCGCCGCGTCCTCCACCTGTCTCCCCCGCAGTTCACGCAGGTGCTGTTGCAGCGTCTGCACCGCAAAACGTTGCAGCGGCGCGCGCAGGGTGGTGCGAATGGCCCGGGCCGGCCGCGACGCGCTGGCACCGGACGCTGCGGACTGCACCAGCCGCCGCGCCAGATGCGGTGTAATGCCGGTGCTGGCGGCATAGTCGCGTCGATGCAGGGCCGCCGTGGTGAAAAACGCCAGTGCGGCGCAGGGCGATGTCGCCGCAGGAGGATAGGCGGCTGGGTCGGCGCTGCCCGGCTGCGGTGGGGATCGCGGCGGCTGCAACTGGGCCAGCACAGCGCAAGCGCGTTGCGCCACCTGGGCCGGTGCGGCATTGGGTGCACGCACCAATGCGGCGGCAATGGCCGCCTCGCGCTCGTCGAGCCCGTGTGGTGCTTTGCCAAACAGTGTCTGGCTGAGCGCGTCAATGCCCACCAGTTCACCGCGAAACGGCACCAGGTTCAGATAGGCTTCCAGAATCTGGTCCTTGCGCCAGCGCTGCTCCAGCCACTCGGCGGACACCGTCTGCTTGACCTTCTGCAGCACGCTGCGTCCACCATTGCTGCGTTTGAGGTTCTCGTCGAGCAGACCGGCAAGCTGCATGGTGATGGTGGAGGCACCACGCGTCTTGCGGTTGAACAGGTTGGCCCAGGCCGCTGCGGTCACCGCCTGCCAGTCCACGCCACTGTGTTCGTAAAAGCGCTTGTCTTCGCTGAGCACCATGGCCGTGCGCAGCGCAGGCGACACGTCGGTCAGCGCCACCCATTGCCCACGGCGCAGAGTGGCATCGGTGCGCAGACGGTGCAGCACTTCGCCGTGGCGGTCAACGATCAGGGTGTCGGACGGCTGGTAGCTGGTCTTTATCTCGTCAAAAGTGCCATTAGCCCATACTGGACATGCGCTAACAGCTATCAAAAAAGTTAATAGCAGCGCCGGCGTCAAACGGCGGCTTCGGCCATGAAGACGCCAAACCACGGGCCTCATACTGTCAATAGTCCAGACATTGGACCCAAGGGTTTGCCATCCAACTGCGGCATTGGATGCCCGCAAAGAAGACCTCCGATCGAATGATCGAACTGTGCTGCAGGGTCTACAGCGGATATCCGGTCAAGCGCCATGGCAGCCGGAGAAGCCCTGCGCTCACCTGATCGACAAAAAAAATCAATCCGCCGCCGCCAGCTCCTTGACCACCGCTGCGACCGACCCCGCATCCGGCAAATGCGACAGCGCGCCAATCAACTCATCACGCACCTGCGCCAGCAACTCGTCAAAACGCTCGTCAGAGACATTGAGCTCGCTGGCAATCGCCTGCACCTGGGCTCGCTCGGCGTCGCTCAGGCGCCCGTCGGCGTAGCCGGTCATCAGGCACATCAGCACCACAGTGTCGGCCAGTTCCGGCTCACAACCGGCGAGTTCTGCGACGTCAAACTGGCGTGCGTCGGGACGGGCGAGGAGTTCGGTGGTGCCGGGCATGCTGGCGTTGCGCGAGCTCTCGTAAAACTGGCCGATCAGCGCGGCCTCCGCTGGGGCCAGGCCGTCAATCAGCGCCACTGACAGCATGGCTTTGGTGAGCAGAATGACTTGGGCGGGGCTTAAGTTCTGGTCTTGGATCACAGACATGGCGTTCTCCTGAGTTTGTGGCTGGGTGAAGGTAAGGCGTCGAATCGGTCAGCGCGCCAGCGCGCGCCGGCGCGCGTCTTGCAGGTGGGTCTGGATGTCGGCGGCGCTGAGCTCGCGAAAGCGCTGCGGCAACATGCTGCGTCGCGACGTTTCGGACACCGCTAGCAACTCCATGAAGGCGATCATCGCGTGCTCCTGCGGTGGCATGAAGTCCAGCGCGGCCTGCGCCAGCACGCTGGCGTCGAGTGGTTTGGCCTGGTTGTGCGCTGATTCGACCGCCAGCAGCGCCAGCGCTTCCAGATCGGCGTTGGAGTAACCGGTGAGCGTCTCACACACGGCCAGCAGTTCGTCCTGGCTGGCGCTGTGGCTTGATTCGTATCTTGATAGCACGGCGCGCAAGACCTGTGTGCGCTCCAGGGCTGTTTCGCAATAAAAGAACGGAATCTTGCGGTCCAGCCGGCCGGGGCGCTTGATGTCGGTATCGAGCTTGTCGGGGCGATTGGTCATCATCACAAACAGCACCTGACCACGGTTCTCGGTCTCGGCCATGAACTCTTTGAGGCGGGCGATGATGCGTGAGCTGGTGCCGTCGTCACCGCCTTCGCCGCCGCCGTTGCCAAAGCTGCGGTCACCTTCGTCGATGATCACGGCAATGGGTCCCATCGCCTTGACGGTGGCCAGCACCCGCTCCAGATTGGCTTCGGTCGAGCCCACCCATTTGGAGCGGAAGTTTTTCAGCGCCACTCCTGAAAGCCCGGCCTCTTTGAGAAACGCCTTGATGACAAAGGTTTTGCCCGAGCCCATCGGGCCGACCGCCAGCAGCCCCATGGGGGTCAGCGTGGTGTTGCCTTCCTTGAGGTTTTTGGCAATGGCCAGTAGCTCGGCCTTGATGCTTTCGTGCCCACCCACCGCAGACAGCCCGTGTTTGGGTTCGATGAACTCGATCAGCCCGGCACATTCTTTCTCGATCATCTCGCGCTTGCGGGCGTGGATGACCTTGAGCACCTCGGCATTGGCGTCTACGGTGGGAGCGGCTTTGCCGGGTTCGATCAGCTTGGTGATTTCGGCCGGCGTCATGCCAGCGGTAATGGCGGCCAGTGTGGTCGCACGGGCTTCGGCGTCGGGCGTACCTTGCAGCAGTTGCAAGATCATGGCGCGGCGTTCGGGCTCACTCAAGCCGTGACCCTCTGAGGTGGCCACGATGCTGGCGAGTTGCACCGTTCGCAGGCCGCCGGTGCGCTCCGAAAACAGGTTGACCTGCGCTTCGGAGAGCTTGGGCGCAAAGTAGGCAATCACGCGTTTGCGCTGCGCCAGGTCGGGCATGGGGATTTCAATGGCTGCCACCTTGGGATTGCTCAGCAGCCCGGGGTTGATGGCGCCCAATGATTCGGTGATCAGGAGGGTGATGTTGTCGCCACTGGTCAGGGTCTTGTCGAGCGACCAGCGATGAAAGACCAGGTAGGTCTGGCGGTCGGGTTGCGCCATGAAGCTGGGGTCGCCCGCGGGCAACAAGGCATCGGCGTAGGGCACGATCACCGCCGTGCTCTGCTCACTGCGCATCTGGCCCTCAAGCCGGTGCAGGCTGGTCAGCAGGTCGGGTGCCTGGCCATCGGCCTCTGCCAGCGCCGCCAATACCGGGTCAGGCTTGCCGCCCAGATGGCGAAGGCCACGTTCCAGGCTGATTTCCACCACGCGTTTTTTGGTGTCGCGAAACAGTTCATCCACCAGAAACGACTGCAGGTTGTGCAGTTTGCCGCTGACCAGGAAGTTGTCGAACACGTTGCGATACAGCACAAAGGTGCTGGCCTCACCGGCCAGGTACTTTTGCCGCAGTGTCTCAGCCCATTTGGGCAGTTCGGGGCGGGCGGGGGGCAGGGTGCTCATCAATCAAAGCGTCTTGGCGGGTGCGGCCTGGGCACCGGCGCGCGCGGCCTTAAGGGCGTCGAGCTGCGCTTTGGCGGTGACACTGGCGCTGCTTTGGCGCAGTTTATTCAGGCGCACGTCCAGGTCGGATTCGCGCAGTTCGCTGCCCAGGCTGGCCTGCGCCACCTGGCTCTTGATGTGGTCGCGCACACCGGCCAGCGCCTGCACTTCGGCGTCGACGCTCAGGCCGTCGAGCTGGCTTTGAATCTTCAGGCGGGCTTGAGCGCTGTGCATTTGCGCCAGCATGCGGTCTTTCTCGGCTTTGAGTTTGTCGATCTCGGTTTTGACTTGTGTAAGCGAGTCTTTTGCGCTGTCGGCGTCGGCCGTGGCTTGCGTAGCGTCGGCGCGCAGCTCGGTGATGGCAGCATCGAGCGTGTTTTTCTTCTGGATCAGCACCACCGCCAGGTCGTCCTGGTTGGTGGCCAGCGCGGTTTCCAGGTCAGCGGCCACGCCGGCGAGTTCACGCTCATGGGCATCGAGCCGCGCGGTGATGTCCTGACGGCGCGCGATGATGGCGCCGGTCGCGGCCTTGAGCTGGGCGTATTTTTCGATCATCGAGGCAATCGCGTTCTGGTAGGCGATCTCGGGGTGTTCTTTCTCGACGTCAGACACCCACAGACTGATGAAGCCGGTCCAGAGGTTGGCGAGGCGGGCAAAGATTGCATTGTTGGCCATGGGTTTCTCCTGTGAATGAAGGTGATGCGATAAAAATACTGGCTTATGCCTTGACGCTGCCGGCGGCGGCGCGGCGCTGGGCGCTGGTGTTGGCGCGATCAATGTTCGCTGCGTGGCTGGGTGCGGGGTCGTCGAGATCAAAGTCGGGTGTGGAGAACTCGGCAGCCACCTCTTCGGCAATACGCAGTCGTGACAGTGACTCTTCCAGCTTGCTGCCCATGTCGGTGGAGTAGGGCGAGGTAATGGCGAGCTGATACACCTCTTCGAGCTTTTCCGGCAGCGCCACGAGTGTGGCCTCAAGTGAACTGCGGCGCACCGCCAGACGACGCGAGCGCTGCAGCGTGTCCTCGTACTGGGACAGGGCGACGCGCAGCTGGCGCGCCTCGTCGTCTGGCAGGTCGCTGCGTTTGAGTTGTGCCTGCACGGTCGCCATGCCGCGTTCGGCGGTTTCCACGCTGGCGTGGTCCTTGCGCTGTTTCAGCGACAGATTCACGGCGCACAGACCCAGATAGTCCAGTGTCATGTCTTCGAGTTTTTCCACGTCCTGCTGGCTCAGGCTGGTGCGTTTCTGCTGCACCGTCTGGTACAGCGACTGCACCCGTGTCCACATGTGCTGGTAGGTGGACAAGACCCGGCTGTCACCCAACTGGCGGATTTCAGCGATCAACTGGTCTTTTCGCGCAGCCCGGCCATCAAAACGCTGCGAACGGTCGACCCAGGCCCGAAACGAAGGCAGGCTGGGCACCAGCAGCGCGGCCAGTGTCTCGGCCCCGAGCGCCAGAATGCCCACCAGTGCGACCCCGGACATTCCCAGCGGAAATGACGCCCCCACGGCCGCCAGCGCCGCCAGCAGCAGGGCGTTGCGGTTGCTCGGGTGCCGTAAAAACGCACCCAGGTACGAAGGCTTGTCGTCGGCCACGGTGTAGGTCTACTTGGCGAACCTGCCCCAGATGCGGGCAATGTCCTGCTGGTCCTGCTCGGACAGGATCGGAATCGGCGAGGAGCGGCTCAGCGAGGCGGGTGAGGGCACCACCGCCGGGTTGGATTTGACGGCGTCACTCATGAACTCGCCGGCCTTGAGGTTGGCGTTGGCGTAACCCACGGTGTTGGAGATCTTGGCGATCACCTGGGGGCGCAGCAGGTAGTCGATAAACTGGTGCGCCTCGCGCTTGTTCTTGGCGTTGGCTGCGACCGCCATGGCGTCGATGGCGAGCAGGCCGCCGTCAGACGGCACGCGGTACTCCACATTGCCGCGTGCTTTGGACTGCGCCTGCACGGCGTCGCCCGAGAAGCCAATCGCCACACAGACCTTGCCCGTGGCCAGCTGGTCAATGAACTGGTCGGTCGGAATCACTTTGACGATACCACTCAGGCGATCCAGCACCTTGCCGGCTGCGGCCACCGAGGTCTTGCTGTCCCATTTGGCCACGCCGCCGGCCATGGCGGCCAGGGGCACCACGTCGCTGGCGGAGTCAACCACACCGACACCGCAGGATTGGAAGCGCCGCGCGGTGTCTGCGTCAAACACATTGGCCAGCGCATCCATGGCCTGACCGGGCGCTGCCTTGGCCGTCAGTTTGGGATTCCAGGCGATGCCCACCGTGTACCACATGTAGGGCAGGCTGTAGGCACCGTCCTTGTCCCAGGCGCGCAGCGTGGCGTCCACCCGCGGGTCGATGTTGCCCAGATTTTTCAGGCTGCTTTTGTCAAGTTTGCCGAGCAGCCCTTTGGCCGCCATGGCGGGCACGGCGTTGGCGGTCGGGAACACCACGTCATAGGGGACAGCACCCGCGGCGAGCTTGGCCTGCAGGTCGTCGTTGCCGGCAAACACGTCATACACCACCCGGATGCCGGTTTCTTTCTCAAAGTCCTGCAGCACGCTGGGTTCAATGTAGTCGGGCCAGTTCAGCACCCGTACCGTGGCTTTGGCACCAGCCCCCGCGCCGCCTACCGCACGGCGCAGGTTCATCAGCACAGTGGCGGTGATCAGACCGTCCACGGTGACCTGTTGCGACTCCTGAAACGCCTCTGTGGCGACCTGGGTTTGCGGACCAAAAGTGGCGTCCAGCGGACCCGGATCAAACCCCAGCTTGCCCAGCAGGGTCTGTGCCTCGCGCAGGCCGGCAGCGTCAACGAGTTTCTCGCGACCCTTGTAGTTGCCGCTGGACCACTTTTGCGTTTGCCAGATCACCCGCCGGATCGAGTTCAGCAGGCCATCGGTGACCTGGTTGGTGGCGGGCAAGCCGTTTTGCGCGGCAAACGTGCGGATGGCCTCCTGGGTTGCGGGGGTGAGCGTGCCGGTGGGCGCTTCACGCAGCAGGCCCATGCGGGCCAGCAGTCGCTGTGCCGTCTCGACTTTGGCGGTGCGCTGACCGGCTGGCGCCGGCGCGGCCGGTGGCGCTTTGGCGGCCGGCGCTGCCTGATCGGTGCCAAAGACAAACCCCTGCGCCAGGGTATTGCCCATCAGCAGGGTGGTGCTGGCAAGAACAGTGATCAGGGTGATAGGGCGCATTTTCATGGTTCGGTCCTGGTGGAAGATGGGCGCAATGGTAGGCGGGCAAGCGGTGGGCGGTGGCGCGTGACGGCGGCCGGCTAACCTACTGTCCGGCGGTGAAACAGATGGTGTTGCGCGATTGGGCCAGCTGGAACAACTGAGCTGCTTTGGCCTGGTCGGCAGCGATGCCGCCCTGGCCCTTGAGCGTCATTTCACCCAACAGGCAGGCCGCACCGGCGTTGCCTTGCTGCAAGGCTTGCTCCAGATGGGAGCGCGCCCGGGCGTAGTCACCGGCAGCCACCAACTTGCGGCCAGCATCAAAATGTTCATCCGCCGACAACTTGGCACCAGAGGGGGCTGCCACGGCCGGGGCGGGCTCCGGGGTCGCTGCTACGGCCGGTGTGGGTGCTGGCGCTGTTGCCGTTGTTGCCACGGTGGCCGGTTCGGCGCTGGGTGTCATCGGTGCGGTGACGGCACTTGGCGCGGTCTGGCCGGCGGACATGCGTTCCTTTAAATAGAGGTGCCAGACGGCAGAGGCCATGCCACCGATGACAACCAGACCGATCAGGCCCTTTGAGAGGGGGGTCAAGCTGGCCATGGCTCACTCCTTGGCGGGTTGGTTGGGGGCAAACTGGAGCGACAGGCTTTGCAGGCGCGCGCCAGCCTGGGCCATGCCTGCCAGCAGGCTGGCCGTTTGGTCCCTGGCTTCTTGCAGGCTGGTCTGATGGGTGGCGGTTTCCTGGGCAGCACGCGCCAACTCCCGTTCCACCAACGCCTCCAGCTCGGCAATCTGTTTGCGGATGTCGCCGACCACCTGATCCTGGCGCGCCGCCACGGCGTCCAGTCTGCCTTGGGTCTGTTGTTCAATTTGTTGCAGGTCGGACTTGAGCTGTTCGCCATGTGCGGCCAAGGCTTCGAGCTTGGCTGTTGCATCGCGCAAGGGGTCTGCAATCGTCCATGACTCGTCGGCTGCGTCCATGGCCTGGATTGCCATCAGACGGGTGGCGGGGTCCATCGCGGCCAGACCGTCCACCAGGCGCAATAGCCGCTCGGCAGGGTAGAGGGCTGGGGCGATCCCCGCGTTGCTGTAAATTTCATCCAGATTCAGCGGGGTGCCGGTTTGCGCAACGGGCACGGGCGATGGCAGCGGTGCCACCACGGGCGGTTCGACCGCCGTCGGGGGTGGCGCCACGGCGCTGATGCTGAGGTCGATCTCGGGCTCGGTGGAGTCCCGGGTGACCAGTCCCGCCTTTTCCAGAAAGTCCAGCATGCCTTTCATTGTGTTTTCCCGTTGAATGGTTGAAGGGCGCCGTCTGCGGACTTGCAGACGCTTGGCGCAAAGTATGCGCGAAAAGAGTTTACTGCCAATCGATGGGGAATCCGCAGCCGCTGCCCGCGCCCATGAGCGTGGCAGCGAGTTAAATCTATATAGCAAACTATGTTTATAGATATTGCGCTAGAGCACGATTTGGCATTAAATTCGTGCCGACGCCCGGTCGATCTCGGCGCGCAGTTCGCTGTAGTTCATTGTCACCGGAAACTGCGGGAACTCGTCGATCACGTTTTGCGGCGGGTGAAACAGGATGCCAGCGTGGGCTTCGCCGAGCATGGCGGTGTCGTTGTACGAGTCACCCGCGGCAATCACCTTGAACTGTAGCTCCTTGAAGCGTTGCACCGCCTCTTTCTTCTGATTAGGCATGCGCAGCTGGTAGTTGACGAGAAAACCGTTGGCGTCGGCCTCCAGCTTGTGACAAAACAGTGTTGGCATGCCCAGCTGGGCCATCAGTGGCATGGCGAACTCATAAAAGGTATCCGACAGGATGATGACCTGGTAGTCGCGCCGCAGGGCGTCAAGAAAGTCTTTGGCGCCAGCCATCGGCCCCATCTCCGAGATGACTTTCTGGATGTCAGGCAGCCCCAGACGGTGTTGTCTGAGCAGGTCGAGCCGGTACGCCATCAGCTTGTTGTAGTCAGGCTCATCGCGGGTCGTGCGTGACAGTGCAGGGATACCGGTGCGTTTGGAAAATTCGATCCAGATTTCAGGGACCAGAACGCCTTCGAGGTCCAGGCAAACAAGCTGCATTGATGGGCTCCAATGATTTGATGGGGGTAACTGCCGTTGGATCAGAGTGTAGCTTTGGGTTTGACCGGGGTCCGGCTTGCCACCGCGATGCCTAGCAACAAAAGCAGCATGGAAATCAGTGCCACCAGCCCGCCCCAGAACCAGTAGGGCAGCAGCAGCGCCTGCGCGATGACCGCGCTGTCCGAGCGGTGGACCACCCCGTTGACCACGGCCTGCCCTGAAAACATGTAGTCCAGATCGGTGAACCACGACAAACACAAGGTGATCGCGATCAGTTGCAGCATCAACGCAGCCCCCGCTGCTGGCAGAAAACGCGCTGCCAGCAGCAGCACCACTGCCCAGACCAGCAGAAAACCCAGGCCAAAGATGTTGCGTGACCACAGGGCCATGGACAGCAACAGCACCAGCGCCAGCACCACCAGCAAGGCGCGGGCAAACCGGGTTGAGCCTGACAGTACCAGCAGGCTAACGCCTGCCAGTGTTGGCCCGAGCAAACCACCGGCAGCGATCAGGGCGGTCTCCATCCGGCCAGGGTCGCCGCGCCACACCGCCATGCCCGAGCCGTCGGCGTGCAGCAGCATCTCCTGAAACTGGTGCCCGAGCAGCAAGGCAGTCAGGCCGTGCCCCATTTCATGGACATAGGTGGCCAGCAGCGTCAGCGGGTAAAGCGCCATCTGGCCATAAGGCAGTTGCCAGATCAGCGCGATGGCCGCGCCAGTCAGCAGCAGTCGGGTGCGGGAATGCATGGGAGCGCTATTTGCCTGCCAACACTTTCACCAGGGCATTGGGCGCAGCACCAAACATCTCCGGTGCGTACATGGCCTCGACCCGTGACGGCGGCAACGAGAACTCCCCCACATTATTGAGCCGCACGGTGTACTCCATGCGGGTCACCCCTTTGGGCAGGAACTGGTAATAGCTGCGATAGGCCTCGAAACTGCGCTCTTCAAATGCGGGCCAGCCTTCACCACTGGCTTTTTCACCCGCGGTGGCAATCTCGCTGTCGCGCCCCAGTCCGCTGCCAAGAATGGTGGCACCGCCGGGCACCGGGTCGGTGATGACCGCCCAGCTCATGTCGGCGCTGGCGGTGACTTCCAGGGATACCCGCAGCACGTCGCCCCGACTGTAGCTGCCAGCGGGCAGGGCCGGATTGGCCTGCTCGACCGGGGTGATGGTTTTCCTGATCTGGTAACCGGCAAAAAAAGGTGCTTTGAGCGGCACTGCAGCCAGTGACTGCAGGGTCAGCCATGGCTTGCCCGGCCCCTGGTGGTTGACCGTCAAGGTGTCTTTGGCAGCGGCTGCGCCCCACGGCAAAAACATGCTGTTGTTGCGCAGGTTGCCAGGTGCCGCAGGGGCACCAAAAAAGCTGGCCTGGTGCGGTGCAC
>NZ_JAGPBB010000183.1 GCF_018063565.1 Rhodoferax sp. | reverse complement strand
GCTTGCGCCTGGTGGCTTGCCGCAATGTGGCAGACGCCGTGCGCGGAGCCGACATTGCGACCACCATCACCGCCGACAAGACCAATGCGACCATCATCACGGCCGATCTGCTGGCACCTGGCATGCACCTCAACGGTGTTGGCGGCGACTGCCCGGGCAAGACAGAAATACATGCCGATGTGCTGCGTGCCGCCAAGGTTTTTGTCGAGTTTGAGCCGCAAACCCGCATCGAGGGTGACCTGCAGCAAATGCCCGCTGATTTTGCGGTGACCGAGCTGTGGCAGGTGTTGTCGGGTCTAAGCGCTGGCCGCGACAGCGACACGCAGATCACCTTTTTCGACTCAGTCGGGTTCGCCCTGGAAGACTTTTCAGCCCTGCGTTTTGTGTTGGATCAGGCACGCGTCCTGGGGCTGGGTGCTCCGATTGACCTGATTGTGCAACTGTCCGATCCCAAAGATCTGTATGGCTTGCTCAGACCAGCCACACCGGTTTAAGGGTGCGCCACCTATTGAGGTGGTTTGAGGCTGGCGAGGCGGCGCAGGATTTGTTGCACAACATCCGTCTGCATGTCGCGGTACAACTGGGCCTCTTCGGTTTCTTTGGCCAGCGCAAAGGACTCGCTGTAGCTGATGTCGCGCAATTGGACGATCGTTTCGGGAGCGACCAGGTCACGCCCGCCAGAGCCGTCGATCTTGAAGACCACGCGCAGTCGCAACTGGAACTCGCGCACCTGGCCGGATGTATTCACGCCGACCACAGTTTTTTCGCGTTGCTCGCTGAGTATTTCCAGTCGCAGCGGCGAGGCAGCAGCGCTGGTATCGGTGCCCAGCACAGTGACCGACTCGGCAAGTGCCGCACGCAGATCCTGCACAACCGGTCCGCCCGGGCTGGGCAAAACGGCAATACGGCTGAACGCAAAGCTCTGGCTGCCGCGCAGCCTGAAGCCGCAACCGCCCACCAGCGCCGTCAGCAACATGGCTGTGCCGAATTGACGCCGCGTCGTCACTGTAGGTGTGGTCATGGCTTAAACCACCAAGTTGACCAGCCGCCCGGGCACCACGATCACTTTCTTGGGGGCCGCTCCGTTGGCAAATTTTTGAAACATCTCGTGCGCTATTGCCGCAGCCTCAATCGACGCCCTGTCGGCGTCCGCCCGGACCCTCATCGAGCCACGCAGCTTGCCGTTGACCTGCAGCATCAGTTCGATTTCATCGGTCACCAGCGCACTTGGGTCGACCTTGGGCCAGGGTGTGTCAAGCAGGTCACCCAGCACACTGGCGTAACCCAGTTGTGACCACAAGGCGTGTGCCAGGTGGGGTGTGGCAGGGTAGAGGCAGCGCAGCAAAATGGCGAAACCCTCCACCAGAGCCACCTGTGCACCTGCACCGTCAGGCACCCTGAAATCTTCCAGGGCATTGATCATCTTCATGGCACCCGACACCACCGTGTTGTATTGCATTCGCTGGTAGTCGTAGTCCACTTGTTTCAAGACCGTGTGAATCTCCAGCCGCAAGGCTTTGGCTTCTTTGCTGAATTCAATATCATTGAGGCTTCCAGCGCTTGATGCTATTGCCTCTGCAGCTTTCATATCCATAGTGGACAGCTTGGCCCCAAAGGCCCATACCCGGCGCAGGAAGCGGTAGCTGCCTTCCACGGCAGCGTCATTCCACTCCAGAGTGGCCTCGGGTGGAGCGGTAAACATGGTGTAAAGGCGTGCCGTGTCAGCGCCGTACTTTTCAATCAGATCCTGCGGATCAACTCCATTGTTTTTCGACTTGGACATGGTGCCTACACCTTCGTAGTCGATCGCGCTGCCGACCGGCAAATCACCCAGCGCGTTGACCAGGCGCGCACCAATGATCTTGCCGGCGGCGTCGTGTACGTGCTCCACGTCCTTCGGCCAGAAATAGTCCTTGCCACCTTGTGGTGTGCGCCGGCTGTAGATGTGGTTGAGCACCATGCCCTGGGTGAGCAACTTGGTGAACGGTTCATCCACCTTGATTAAGCCCAGGTCACGCATCACCTTGGTCCAGAAGCGTGCATACAAGAGATGCAGGATGGCATGCTCAATGCCGCCGATGTACTGGTCCATCGGCATCCAGTAGTCTGCTCCTTCGGCCACCATCTTGTCAGCGTTGGTCGGGTCGCAATAGCGCATGAAGTACCAGCTTGAGTCGACAAAGGTGTCCATGGTGTCGGTTTCGCGCCGTGCCGGCTTGCCGCAGATCGGGCAGGTCACGCCGGCATGGAAAACCTCACATTTGTTGAGCGGGTTGCCTGAACCATCGGGAACCAGATCGTCGGGCAACACCACCGGCAGGTCTTTCTCGGGCACCGGCACGGCACCGTGTTCGTCGCAGTGGATGATCGGGATCGGCGTGCCCCAGTAGCGCTGGCGCGACACGCCCCAGTCGCGCAGCCGCCAGGTGATTTTTTTCTCACCCAGGCCGAGGGTCGCCAGGTCTGTTGCCACCGCTGCGACGCAGTCCTTGAACACCAACCCATCGTATTTGCCCGAGTTGATGGCGACCCCAGCACCTTTTTCGGCATACCAGTCCTGCCAGGATGTGGTGTCAAAGGGACGGTAGGCTGGCTCGGCCCCAGCCGGATTCAGGACAGCCACGACGGGCTTGATCGGCAACTGGTATTTCAAGGCAAACGCAAAATCCCGCTCATCATGTGCTGGCACGCCCATCACTGCGCCATCGCCATAACCCATCAGCACGTAGTTGCCCACCCACACCGCCACCGATACACCGGTGAGGGGGTGTGTCACAAACAAACCCGTGGGCATGCCGACTTTTTCTCTCAAAGCCATCTCGGCCTCGGTGGTGCCACCTTTGCCACACTCCTCAATGAACGCAGCCAGTGCCGGGTTGCCCGCTGCAGCCAGGGTCGCAATCGGGTGCTCAGGTGCCACCGCACAGAAGGTGACGCCCATGATGGTGTCGGGCCGGGTGGTGAAAACGTACATTCGGCCCTCGCCAATCAGCTGGCCCGAGGCGTCAGCGATCTGGTGCGGGAAGGCAAATCGCACACCTTCGCTCTTGCCAATCCAGTTTTCCTGCATCAATTTGACGCGTTCGGGCCAAC
>NZ_JAGPBB010000036.1 GCF_018063565.1 Rhodoferax sp. | reverse complement strand
TGGCGTTGTGGCCAACCTCCGAGTTCCCCATGTCATCATCCGACGGCATGCCCACAGCCGTGCCATGGGCGCGCAGGCTGATGTGGGGTGCTTGTGCAAACAGGCGTTCCAGCACCGGCTTGCGGGCGGCGGCAATGGCATTGCCCGCGTCGAACTTAGACAAACCGTAGCCGTCCATCACGATGACGACAACGGGACCGGGCACGCCGGCGAAGGCGGAAAATTTTTGAAGCATGATGGTATCCGAGGTAAAAGTGCGGAGAGTGCCTCAATTTTGCGCCACATCAAACACCGATCTGGTACAGGGCTGAGACACACTCAAGAAATAATCCAGTCCATTGGTTTGATCCGGCTCTGGACCGACCTTGTCGCATCAAGGCTCTCGCGCGGCATCCATCAACCCTGTTGACCAAATTGGAACCGTATGAAGGCGTTCAACAGGTACAACTCCAGCAGCAGACCACTGGCCCAGCACGGTGTTTGCGCCATGCGGGGACCGGGTGGGTAGCACAGCGCACGACTCACAATAGGTCGTGCTCATGCTGCAGGCCGCTGCCTGCGCCACGCTTTTTCAAGCTCCACCACCACTCCGACCACCGCTGCCGCGCCCAGGCATATGCCCAGTTCTGCCAGACTGAGTGGTTGGGTCTTGAAGATCGGGTTGAGTACTGGCACGTAGATGGTGGCCATTTGCAGCCCAAAGGTCAGCAGCACCGCACCCAACAGTGGCTTGTTACTCAACAAGCCTTGGGTCCACAGCGCATCTCGTTCAGAGCGAATGGCCATGACATGCACCATTTGCGACAGCGTCAGCACGGTAAACACCATGGTTTGCCAGTGCGCATGGCCAGTAGACAGCGCCCAGGCCTGAACGCCCAGGCACAACGCACCAATCAACAGCCCGACACCCAGAATGTGCTGCCACATGCCACCGGCAAACAGGTTCTCGGTGGGTGGCCGCGGCGGGCGTTGCATCACGCCACGCTCAGCTGGCTCGGCTGCCAACGCCAAGCCGGGCAGTCCGTCTGTGACCAGATTGATCCACAAAATATGAATTGGCAACAGCGGGATCGGCAGCATCAGCAACGGTGCCAAAAACAGCGTCCAGATCTCGCCCGAGTTGCCGGTCATGGCATAACGGATGAACTTGCGGATGTTGTCAAAAATGCGCCGCCCTTCGCGCACCGCTGCCACGATGGTGGCAAAGTTGTCGTCCAGCAACACCATGCTGGCAGCTTCACGTGCGACGTCGGTGCCGCCTTTGCCCATGGCGATGCCGATGTCGGCGCGCTTCAGCGCCGGGGCATCGTTGACACCGTCGCCGGTCATGGCCACGATCTGCCCTCGTGCCTGCAGTGCCTCCACAATGCGGATTTTTTGCGCCGGGTCCACCCGGGCGTAGACGCGCACATCGGCGACACGGGTCAGCAGTGCAGCGTCATCCAGCGCGCTCAGCTCCTTTCCGGTCAGCACCGTGGCTTGTCCGTTGGACACAATGCCCAGCCGTTGTGCAATGGCACGTGCCGTAGCCGGGTGGTCGCCGGTGATCATGACCGGCGTAATACCGGCGCTGATGCAATCGCCCACGGCGACGGCTGCCTCTGGGCGCGGTGGATCCATGAGCGCAATCAACCCGAGAAACTGCAAATGACGTTCGATCGCCTGGAACGCCTGCGGTGCTTCCAGCACATCGGCGTCCGGCATCACCGCATGGTCGCGCCGCGCCAGCGCCAATACCCGCAGTCCGCGGCTGGCCATGGCGTGCGCCTGGTCCATGACGGCGGCGCCGTCCAGCGCTTGTGCACCATCAGGTGACCATCGCGTGGTGCAATGGGTCAGCAGTGACTCCGGCGCACCTTTGGTATAAGCCACAAACCCGCTGCCGACGCGGTGCAGCGTGGTCATGCGTTTGCGGCTGGAATCGAACGGTAGCTCCTGCAGCCGGGGCCAATGGACCTCCAGCTGCACCTTGTCCAACCCGGCGGATGCGGCGGCATCCACCAGGGCAGTTTCTGTCGGGTCACCCTGCCAGCTGCTGGTCGATTCCCTGCTGCCCGCGCGCTGGCCAAGGTGAGCGTCATTGCAAAGGATCGCAGCACGCAGCGCTTCCAGAACCTCTGGCCCCGCAAGCCCGGTGCCGGGCACCCAGGACGAAACTGGCGTCCACAGCAGCTCGGCGCGCATTCTGTTTTGTGTCAGGGTACCGGTTTTGTCCGAGCAGATGGTGGTGACCGAGCCCAGTGTTTCCACCGAAGGCAGACGTCGGACCAAGGCGTGCACCGCCACCATGCGCCGCGCTCCCAGCGCCAGCAACACGGTGACCACGGCAGGCAGAGCCTCGGGAATTGCCGCCACGGCCAGGCTGATCGCAGTCAAGGCCATCAACAGCACAGGCTCGCCGCGCCCCAGGCCCGCTACGAAAATGATGACACAGATACCAATCACCACAAGCGCCAGTCGCTTTCCAAATGCGGATAAGCGGTTTTGCAACGGGGTGCTGCGGTCATCCTGGTCAAGCAGTCTCGCCACTTTGCCAAGCTCAGTGCTTCTGCCAGTTGCCACGACAACCCCGCGCGCACGCCCCAGCGTAACGGTGGTACCCCGGAACGCCATGTTGCATTGATCGCCCAACGCGCTGTGACCGTTGGCAGGCAGCACGGTCGTCTGTTTGGCCACAGTCACGGATTCACCGGTCAGCGCCGACTCGTCGACTTGTAACTGTGCCAGCTCGAAAAGACGAAGATCGGCGGGGATGTGATTGCCCGCTTCCAACAGCACGATGTCGCCAGGCACCAAGGCACTGGCATCGAGCATCTGTGTTTGGCCGTCACGCAGTACATTGGCCTGGGCAACAGCGAGTTGCTGCAGTGCCGCCATGGCCTGATCGGCACGCCAGCTTTGCACAAAACCCATCACTGCGTTCAGCACCACGATCACCAGGATCGCCAGCGTGTCGATGAGTTCCCCTATCAAACCTGACACGCCCGCGGCCACCAGCAACACCAACACCATAAAGTCGCTGAACTGTGCCAGCAGCAAGGTGACGACGCCGCGCCGGGACTGACCTGGCAATACGTTCGCGCCCGCAATGGCAAGCCGACGGGCTACCTCGTCCTGGCAAAGCCCGACCGAAGGATCCACAGACTGCGCCTCAAAGAGCGCATTGACCTCGCGCTGACACCAAGGCGTATCCGCTGAAGCCACAGCTTGTTGCACCGGCGTCGGCAACAGGTTCGATGGGTTGGGAGTGGACTCCACGGATCGTTTCGCGTTCATCGGCAAAGTGGCAGATTGGAACAGTCACGCTTTCGACAGGTTGCCTTGCGCCGTGCGCATTTGGGACAACGCTAGGAGGGCAATTGCTGCGACGGTAACAGAGCCTGCAGGGCCGACAGTTGCCGCTCCAGCATCTCGATGCGACACAGGTGATCGAGCAATATCGCCACCGTAAAGAGATCAAGATCAAAGTCCAACCGCAGTTTGGCGGCGTTACGCAGTGGGGCAACCCATTGGACGCTGAATGCAGGCTCAAGAGACGGCGAAGTCAGCGGGACCAGCGCACAATACGCCACCAGTTCATCCAGTTCCGCTTCGCTGAGCCCGCAGCAGTGGGACAATTCAGCCAAACCAACGGTTTCGCGGGTGTCAAGGCAACCCACTTGAGGCCTACCGAGTGTCATGGGTTTACTCCTTGGGCGCGCACGCGCGGGTTGAAAGCTGAAATGCGGGCCAGTTCTTCGTATAGCGTCCGCTCAGCGTCAGTCAGGTGCGCCGGGAACTCGATCTGGACGATACCGAAAAGATCACTGCGTCCTTGGGCCAGACCCCGGCCGCGCAATCGCAGTTTGCGGCCCGATCGCGAACCGGCAGGCACGGTGAGCAAGACCGGGGCGTCCAGCGTGGGAACTTCAATGTCGGCACCCAACGCCGCCTCCCAGGCAGACAGGTGCAGGTCAAAATACACATCCAGTCCATCGGGTCGGAACACCGGGTGCGGTGCCAGAGCGATGTTGAGGTAGATGTCACCATCTGGCCCACCGGACAAGCCTTTGCCACCTTGACCGCGCAGGCGTAGCTTCTGATTCTGGCGCACACCGGGTGCGACGGTGACCTCGAGTGTGCGCTCACCCGCAGCATCAGCCAGATTCAGCGTGACCGTGCGACCGTGGCGCGCATCGGCCAGATCGAGCGTGATGGTGCTTTCAAAATCCCGCCCCTTGACTGGCACCGGCGCTGCCCTGGCGCCACGTTGTCCCCGACCCAGTGCTGCCAGCAAGTCCGCCAGGTCCAGGTCTTCGAAGGCAGGCCCGCCTGCCGCAAAGTCTTCACGCCATTGTGGCGGCGGAGAGAACTCGGCGCCGGCGGTGGGATGACCCAACTCGTCGTAGGCAGCGCGCTTGGCCGTGTCCTTCAGAGTGGCATAGGCTTCGGCGATGTCCTTGAAGCGTGCTTCAGCATCGGGCAACTTGGACAAGTCAGGATGGTAAGTGCGTGCCAGCTTGCGGTAGGCTTTTTTGATCTGCTCCAGATCGGCATCACGCGCTACGCCCAGTGTGGCATAGTAGTCTTTGTACTTCATGATGTGTTGCGGCCACGCTGGTCGTCCGCTGTGACATTCGTGAAGAACTTGAGCTGGTCAGCTTGCATGATTTGGTGTTTCACGAGCGCAGTGTCGGAGTTGCTGCCCGCGCCATCTGTGCGTTAACCCACATTGGCAAAGCAATGAAGTACCAAAGCGTTAGGCATCGGCCACCGACACGACGCGGATATGCCAGACGGCGATGAACATCGCGGCAATGACTGGCCCCAACACAAAACCGTTGATCCCAAAAACCGCCATACCGCCCAAAGTGGTGATCATCACCACGTAGTCGGGCATCCGCGTGTCTTTGCCCACCAACATCGGACGCAAGAGATTGTCGGCAAGGCCGATCACGAGGACGCCATACAGCGTTAGTGCCAAACTTTTCCACAGTGCCCCGATCAGCAAAAAGTAAGCCGCAACCGGCAACCAGACCAAGGCGGCACCCACCGCCGGTAGCAGCGACATGACGGCCATCAATACGGCCCACAAGGAGGCACCCGGCACCCCCAGCACGGCCAACCCGATCCCGCCGAGAGCCCCCTGAATGGCGGCAACCAGCAGGTTGCCCTTGACGGTGGCTCGAATGACTGTCGTGAACTTATCCAGCAGCACCCGCTTGTGATCGCTGGCCAGCGGCACGGTCAACCAGATGGCGCGAGCCACGGCGTTGCCGTCGCGAATCAGGAAAAACGACAGATACAGGGTGATGAAACCACTGGCCACCCACTCAAAGGTGTTCTGACCCACGTTGAAGGTTTGTGTTGCGATGTACTGGGTGCCTTGTGTCAGCACCAGGATGATCCGACGCTGCAAGGTACCAAAAGTGGCCAGACCGAAACGGTCCAGTACGTCGGTGATGCCGGTTGGCAGACGGTCAAACACGCCGCGCAAATACAGTTCCGGCTTGAGCTCGCCGCTTTGCAGCTGCGCATACACCATGGCTGCTTCGCGCACCAGCGACGCCGCCACCAGTAGCAGGGGTAACACCACAATGAACAGCACCACCAGCATGGTGATCAGGGCTGCAAGTGTCGGTCGCTGACTGACATGCGGCAACAGCCAACGATAGAGAGGCGAAAACAGCAGCGCCAGGATGGCACCCCACAGGATGGCACCAAAGAACGGCAACAAAATGGTCAGCAGCGCGGCAGAGGCCGCCACCAGCAGGTAAGGCAATGCCCGATTTTCCCGAGGCAAGCCCATGGGTACCCGAAGCCTGGTTTGGCGATCGGTCATGGCCGAACAGGACCCGGCCTGATTATTTCCGCCAGCACTTTGGGCAAAACACGCGCCAGCAGCGCCGGGATCGACACCCAGCGCCACGGACGAACCAGCACAACGACCGCGCCAGTGGCAGCGGCCGCACCCATCAGCGCATGAGGATAACGCTGCGCGACAGGACGCAACAGCAAACCAGCCGCTTCGATGCCAAGCATCCCAACCACCCGCCAGGGCTGCTTGGCCCACCAGGACTGGGCAATTTCGGCAAGAAGACCTGCCCCCGACCCGCATCTCAAGTTTGGCGGCCATGGGTCTGCCCCGCCCCCGTTGGGCTGGCGCCGCTTGTCAGCCGGCGAAGCGGCAAGTTCCCGCATGGCGACAAACAGCCGCTCGCGCGAACGTACCAGGCGCTCGCAGGCACTCGTGTTGACCGTCATGGCGCACCTGCAGCGCGCAGCATGGTCACATCAGCGGCAATTTGTCGACTCAGGTTGGAAAACGCCGCAGCTTGCCCTGAGGTGCTTGCCACCCACCAGCAAGCCAGTCCAGCCGCCAGCGGCAATGCCGGAACCAGCCACAAGGCCCAGACCTGGTGCAGGTTCACGGGCAGGACGATGGCCCACAACATCAGTGCCACGCCACCCAGTACCAGCGCGGCGCACAGGCAGCACAGCCCCACTAACTGCAGCCTTGCACGGTACCACCAGGCGGCGCTTGCCAGCGCGGCGTCTTCCTGGAACAGCGCAACGTAAGCCTGCGCATGGTCCACCAGCAATTGCGGTCGCGCCGTGAGCACCGCCAATAGCGGGTGCATGGTGCAAGGCCCTCAGTCGTGGCTGCGTGAGTGACTCACGAGGCTGATCAACGCCATCAGCGCTGCGCCCGTGGCTGCCGCGATCAACACTGACTTGACCGGTTCATGCTTGATGTAGTTCACCGTGTTCTCCGACGCATGCTCGGCCTTCTGACGCAGCTGATAGGTGGTCTCCCGCACGCTGTTCAAGCCACGATGGGCAAGGTCACTGACCTGCTGGCTGGCCCGATCCATCACCGGTGTGGCCTGGTGGCGCAGCTCCTGCATGGCCTGGGCAAGATTCTCCAGGGCCTGATTGGCGGCTTGTTGACTGGCCGTAATAGCGTGGTCAGCACTTTGAGAAGCAGCCTCGATCAGACTGCTGGCTTTGTCGACCGGTAGAACATTGGACATGTGATTTCCTGGTTTGGGGTAAAAAATGAATCAGAGCTTGCCAAACTGCTGTTTGGCTTGGCGCAGGCAGTTGTCCTTGGCGACACCCGCAAGTGCATCGCACCTTTCCTTCTCGACCGTATAGCGCGCTGCGCGCTCGTCGGCATTCGCATCGGTCCGGATCTCAGCCGCCTGGTTGTCGGCCCGATTTTGCGCATTGGTCGAAATGGTGGCAGCGGTGGCATTCACCGCGGCGGTCTTGTATTCGACACTGGCCTCTGCCTTGGCGGTCGTTCGCTCGGCTTTTGCCTGGTCGATACACACGTCTTTGGGGTTACCGGCGCGGTCATCGCACTGCTGCTTGGCCACCGCATAAACGGCATCAGCTTTGGCATTGCGCAACTTGTAACGGGTTTTGGAGCTGGGCTTGTAGCTGTCGTACAGCGCTGCCAGCGCCACCTCCCGTTTGCCTTTGGCTTGAGCGTCGCAGATGTCCTGCGCATTGCCCGCCAAAGCCTTGCAATTCAGCTTTTCGATCTTGTATTCCGAATTGATGCGGGTTTTGCCACTCGAGTAGTCGCTGGAGGACAGCGTTTGGGCCACGGCACTCACGCCTGAGAACAACAGAGCAGCACCCAGCAGGGCACTGGCTTGCATCACGTACTTTTTCATGAACATTCCTTGGGTTCTTGGACAACATCACCACTGTGTTGTCTCTGGAATGTCCAGCTTAGCGACCGACCCGGCGCGGGTCTGTTCGCTAGCCCACCAAGCGGTGGCGAGGTACGGGAGGATCCTTTATCGAAAAATCAAAGGCCCGGCTAGACCTCAAGGTTGTCAATCAGGCGCGTGCTACCGATGCGCGCCGCGCCCAGCACCACCAAGCCGTGCTGGGCCGCCAGTGTGGTCAGCTCCGCTGGACTGGGTTCTTGCAAGTCAGCGCGGCGACGCACCACCATGTAATCGGGCTGCCAGCCACGTGCACTCAAGGCGCTCATGGCCTGAACTTCCAGGGTAGCGACATCGCTGGTACCCCCTCGCAGAGCAGCTGCCATACCTTGCAGCGCCTGCGACAAATGCACCGCTTCCTGCCGCTCGGCAGGTTTGAGGTAATTGTTGCGCGACGACAGGGCCAGGCCATCGGCCGCACGCAAGGTCTCTCCGCCCACGATCTCGATCGGCAAGGCAAACTGGCGAGCCATTCGCTTGATGACCATGAGTTGCTGATAGTCTTTCTGGCCGAACAAGGCCACCCGCGGCTGCACACAGGCAAACAACTTCAGGACCACGGTACACACACCGCCAAAAAAACCGGGACGGAAATGGCCCTCCAGGATGTTCGCCAGCTCGGTCGGGGGCTGCACGGTAAACCCTTGCGGTTCGGGATAGAGCTCTTTTTCGCTGGGAGAAAACAACACATCGCAACCAGCAGCCTGGAGCGCATCGCAGTCCGCCTCCCAGGTACGCGGGTAGGTATCAAAGTCTTCATGGGGCAAAAACTGCAGCCGGTTGACAAAAATACTCACCACCACCACATCGCCCAATGGTTTCGCCTGGCGCACCAGCGCCAGGTGTCCGTCGTGCAGGTTGCCCATCGTGGGCACAAACGCAGGATGTTTAAAGGCTGCCAGATGCTGGCGCAATTCGACAATAGTTTTAATGATTTTCATAGCTGCTTGCGCTTGCCGGATATGGGCTAGCTGCCAATGAGGTTCTTGAATACTTACCAGGCATGCTGCGCATTGTCCGGGAAACTGCCACTCTTGACCGCTTCAACATAGGCCTGCATCGCCTCTTTGATGCCATGTTGTCCGGGGATGCCAGGCAGCGCCGCCATGAAGTTGCGCACAAACTTCGGCATCTTGCCCAGATTCAGACCCAACATGTCGTGCAACACCAGCACTTGTCCGGCAGTGCCGCTGCCCGCGCCAATGCCAATGGTCGGACAAAGCGGCAACTCGGCGGTGAGTTCGGCTGACAAGGCTGCGGGCACCATCTCGAGCACCATCAGCGCCGCACCCGCGTCTTGCAGTTCAAGCGCCTGGCGCTTCATGATGGCAGCCGCCTCAACCGATTTGCCCTGCACCCGGTAGCCACCCAGCGCGTGCACGGTTTGTGGCGTCAACCCCAGGTGGGCGCACACCGGGATGCCGCGCTCCACCAAAAACCGCACTGTTTCGGTGGTCCAACCGCCGCCCTCCAGCTTCACCATGTGAGCCCCCGCCTGCATCAGCACGGCGGCGTTGCGCAGCGCCTGTTCACGCGACTCCTGGTAGGTTCCATAGGGCAGGTCACCAATGATCCAGGCAGTACCCTGCACCCGGCGCACCCCTCGCGTCACACTCTCGACGTGGTAACGCATGGTTTCCAGCGACACCCCCACCGTACTCGAGAGACCCTGGCACACCATGCCCAGGGAATCACCCACCAAAATGCAGTCCACGCCAGCGGCATCCGCCACTGCCGCGAACGTGGCGTCGTAAGCGGTGAGCATGGCGATTTTTTCACCACGGGCGCGCATTTCCTGCAGGCGCGGCAGGCTCACCGGCTTGCGTGTCGCAGGCGCACTGGCGGGTGGCAAGGTGCCGTAGGGAGTTGCGTTCTGGGGGTTGGCTGGATTCATGAGGGCATTTCCCAAAAAAAGTGGGCGCGAGTCTACCCCACTGGTCTGACGCAACAGCTTGTCAGGTTAAGCGCGCGGGCTCAGGACGGTCGGGATGGCCTGGGGCAACAAGTCCGGGTAATCGCGGCTGAAATGCAGACCGCGGCTTTCGTGTCGGCTTTGTGCGCTGCGCACGATCAGATCTGCCACCTGAACCAGATTACGCAATTCCAGCAGATCACGGGTGACCTGAAAGTTGGCATAGAACTCGTGAATTTCACCCTGCAGCAGGGCAATGCGGTGTGCCGCGCGTTCCAGCCGCTTGTTGGTACGCACGATGCCCACGTAGTCCCACATGAAGCGGCGCAGCTCGTCCCAGTTGTGCGAGATCACCACCGTCTCGTCAGCGTCAATCACCCGGCTGGCATCCCAGGCCGGCAGTTTGACCGCCACGGGTGCATCCGCCTGGGCAATGTCAGTGGTGGTCGCCTGGGCAAACACCATGCATTCCACCAGCGAGTTACTGGCCAGCCGGTTGGCACCATGCAGGCCGCTGCAGGCGGTTTCGCCAATCGCGTACAGACCGGCGACGTCCGTTCGCCCCTGCAGGTCAGCCAGCACACCGCCGCAGGTGTAGTGGGCTGCGGGTACCACCGGAATGGGCTGTTTGCTGATGTCGATGCCCAACTCAAGGCAGCGCGCGTAGATATTGGGGAAATGCTCTTGCAAGAAACTCAGGGGCTGGTGTGAAATGTCCAGATAGACACAGTCAAAACCGCCCTTTTTCATCTCAAAGTCGATGGCGCGGGCCACCACATCCCGCGGCGCGAGCTCTAGTCTGGGGTCGTGGTTGGGCATGAAACGGGTGCCATCGGGCAGCAGCAAACGTCCACCCTCGCCACGCACCGCCTCGCTGATCAGGAACGACTTGGCGTGCGGATGGTACAGACAGGTCGGGTGAAACTGTACAAACTCCATGTTCTGAACCCGGCAACCGGCACGCCAGGCGGCCGCGATGCCATCGCCCGTGGCCGTGTCAGGGTTGGTGGTGTACAGATACACTTTGCCGGCACCCCCGGTGGCCAGTATGGTTTGCGGTGCCTGGAAAGTCAGCACGCGGCCAGTTGCGCTGTCAAGGGCATACAAGCCGAGGCAGCGTTTGCCGGGCAGGCCAAGTTTGTCCGTGGTGATCAGATCAACCAGGGTGTGTTGTTCAAACAGGGTGATGTTGGGCGTTTTCAGCGCCGCCTCGATCAGCGTGGTCTGCACGGCGGCCCCCGTGGCGTCGGTGACGTGGACAATGCGCCGCGCACTGTGACCACCTTCGCGGGTCAGGTGCAGCTGTCCGTCCTCCTGCGAGAACGGTACACCCATCGATTGCAGCCAGGCGATCGCCTTGGGGGCGTTTTCAACGACAAATCGGGTGGCATCCAGATCGCACAACCCGGCTCCGGCAATTTGGGTGTCCTTAATATGGGCGGCAAAACTGTCATCCTTGTTCCACACGGCGGCGATGCCACCTTGAGCCCAGCCGCTGGAGCCTTCGGAGACCGCACGTTTGGTGATCACGGCCACGCGTTGCGTCGGGGCCAATAGCAGCGCTGCGCTCAAACCGGCCAGTCCGCTGCCCACAATCAGCACGTCAAATTTCAACGGTTCGGACAAGTCGGCGGGATTGGGATTCATGGCAATGTCTCGGGTTAAGACGGCGTGTAAGCCAGTCGGACGTAAATCGGGGCGTAGGCTTCGGCCTGCGTCAGTTCAATCAGGGTTTCTTTGGCCAGTTCCAGCAAAGCGATGAAGGTCACCACCAGCACCGGCATGCCGCGCGCCGCATCAAACAGATCTTCAAACTCGACAAATCGTTGGCCTTGCAGGCGCTTGAGCAGTTGACTCATGTGCTCACGCACTGACAGTTCCTCGCGCGTGATGTGGTGGCGTTGCACCAAGCGTGCGCGTTGCTGCACTGCAGCCCATGCCGCTTGCAAATCGACCAGCGTGACTTCGGGAAAACGTGGCTGCAGCGACTGTTCGATATACACCTGTGCGGCCAAAAAGTCGCGACCCAGCTGTGGCAAGGCGTTCAGTCGCGCTGCGGCCAATTTCATCTGTTCATACTCAAGCAGGCGGCGCACCAGTTCAGCCCGCGGGTCCTCACCCTCCTGACCGGGGGCCTGCGGCTTGGGCGGCAGCAACATGCGCGACTTGATCTCGATCAGCATGGCCGCCATCAGCAGGTACTCTGCAGCCAGCTCCAGATTGCGGTGGCGGATTTCCTCCACGTAACTCAAATACTGGCGCGTCAAACCCGCCATCGGGATATCGAGAATATTGAAGTTTTGCTTGCGTATCAGGTACAGCAGCAAATCCAGTGGCCCCTCAAAGGCCTCCAGAAACACCTCCAACGCATCGGGCGGGATGTAAAGATCTTGTGGCAAGCTGAACAGCGGCTCGCCGTACAACCGCGCCACCGCCACCTGATCCACGGCGGTCGGCATGACAAAAGGGTCGCAGTCACCCGCCCGTAACGCTGCAAACTCCGTCACCATGAGGCTTAATCTGCCACCTAAACTATAGCAGTCAGCGCTTATTGAAATTGGGCTAGAGGCCTAAAATTCTACTCTTTTGGGCAAGTTTGATAGACATAGGCTTGCTGCGCCACCTCAGCCTCGCGAAATGATCGCCAGGCGTCGCGGTCCACCGTCTTGTCCCACAGCAAGCTGCGCCCCACTCGCTGGCCAACGGCGATCTCCGGTTTGTTCGCCTTGAGTTGGTTGATGAACTGGGTGGCTTCGGACTGGTATTTGGGGCGATAAAAAATATGCATGGCGTTGACCTTTTCGCACAATTTTAGCCTTGCAAAATGGTGGGGCGGGCAATCGGCAGTTCAACCCGAAAACCCGCCGCACCGCTCAATCACCGCGGTGTAATATCGCAGCTAGCCATCGACCTGCCCAAACCTATCGCATCACCCTGTCGCAGATGAACAGTTTCACCAGTCCCGCTACGTGGGTCCACTTGGACTGGGTGCTGCTGGTAGTGTTTGGCTGGTTGCTGATCAGCGCTGCGGGGGTGGTCGCGTTGCGGCGCTTGCGCTTGGTCGCCATCGTATTGTTTCCAGCCGGCGCCCTGCTTTCGCTGCTGCTGATGGCGGTGGCACTGAACGCCATGTTTGCCAGCGTGCAAACCGCCGTATTGCCACTGGGACTGCCGCAACTGCCATTTCACCTGCGGCTGGACAGTCTTTCGAGCTTTTTCCTGCTGCTGATCGGCGGCGTCTCGGCGGGTGTTTCGGCATTTGCAGCCGGTTACTTTCGCAAGGGCGAAGGCACGCCGCCGGGGCTGATCTGTCTGGAGTACCACGTTTTTCTGGCCAGCATTGCGCTGCTGGTGCTGGCTGATGATGCCTACATGTTCATGGTGATGTGGGAAACCATGGCGCTGTCTTCCTTCTTTCTGGTGCTGGCCAATCACCGCCACGCGGCGATCCGCCAGGCGGGTTACTTGTATCTGCTGGTGGCGCATGTGGGTGCGTTGGGTATTTTGTTGTGCTTTGGCCTGCTGCAGGCGGGCACGGGTGACTACACCTTTGCCAATATGCGCCAGCAGAACCTGACACCGTTCTGGGGCTCAGTGGCGTTTGTGCTGGCCGTATTTGGCTTTGGTGCCAAGGCCGGGCTGCTGCCGCTGCACGCCTGGCTGCCTGAGGCGCACCCGGCAGCGCCCTCGCCCTTTTCGGCGCTGATGAGTGGGGTGATGCTCAAAATTGCGCTGTACGGCATCTTGCGGGTGTCGTTTGACCTGCTGCAAACCCGCCTCTGGTGGTGGGGGGTGCTGCTGATGGGGCTGGGGCTGGCCACGGCGCTGTTTGGCGTGGTGTTTTCCACCGTGCAGGTCGAGATGAAGCGCTTGCTGGCGTATTCCTCCATTGAAAACATTGGGCTGATGTGCGCCGGTATTGGCTTGTCGCTGCTGTTTTCCAGCTACGCCATGCACGCCTTTGCGGCGCTGGCGCTCACCGCCGCGCTGTACCACATGATCAGCCACGCGTTTTTCAAAAGCCTGCTGTTTTGCAGCACCGGCGCGGTGTTGCACGCCACGGGCGAGCGCAGTCTGGGCAAGCTTGGCGGTTTGATCCGCTATATGCCGTGGGTGGCCTGGCCGACGCTGGTGGGCGCGCTGGCTTGCGCCGGGCTGCCGCCGTTTGGCGGTTTTGTGGCCGAATGGCTGCTGTTGCAAAGCTTTTTATTCACCACCGGGCTGCCCAATACTTCACTGGACATGCTGGTGCCGGTGATGGCGGCGTTGATTGCGCTGATTGCAGCGCTGTCGGGTTTCACCATGGTGAAGTATTTTGGCGTGATCTTTCTGGGGCAGCCGCGTGAAGAAAAGCTATCGCAGGCGCATGACGCGGGTCACTGGGAGCGCCTGGGCATGCTGTGGCTGGTGGCAGGGTGCGTGTTGCTGGGCCTGTTTCCCAACCACACGATCGCGCTGATCGACCCGGTGACACGCATGCTGGTGCATGGCGGGCTGGCGCATACCGTGGCCGACAGCGGCTGGCTGCTGGTGCCGGTGAACGCAGAGCGCGCCAGTTATGCGCCGGTCATTTTCTTTTTGGGCATTGTGCTGACTTACGGCCTGTCGTTCTGGCTGGTGCGCTGGCTCTACCACGGCCGCTTGCGCCGGGTGCCGCCGTGGGACTGCGGTCACCCCTGGCAGAACGCGCGCATGCAGGACACGGCGGAAGGTTTTGGTCACCCGATCCGGCGTATTTTCTCGCCGTTCTTTCGCATGACCAAGCACCTGCCCAGCGCCTTTGACGCCAAGCCCACCTACCGCGTCACAGTAGAAGACCCGCTGTGGCACGCGCTGTATCTGCCGCTGGCGCGGGGGGTTGAACGCATCTCGAAGCTGGTCGGCTTGTTGCAGCAGGGCCGCATTGCGGTCTATCTGATGTACAGCTTTGCGACGCTGATCGTCGTGCTGCTGGTGGTGAAGCGATGAGCGAAAGCATCACCGTCCTGGGCGTTTTTTCGCAACTGGCGGCGCTGCTGACCGCGCTGCTGCTCGCACCGCTGCTGTCGGGCTGGGTGAACCAATGTCGGCATTGGATGCAAAACAAGTCGGCTCCCGGTGTGCTACAGCCCTACCGCATGCTGCACAAACTGTTTCACAAAGAGTCGCTGATGGCCGAGCACGCCTCCAGCCTGTACCGGGTGGCACCGTACCTGATCTTTGGCTGCATGTTGCTGGCCTGCGCCATCATCCCCACCCTGTCGACCGACCTGCCGCTGTCACCGGCTGCGGACGCCATTGCGCTGGTGGGGCTGTTTGCACTGGCGCGGGTGTTTATCTCGCTGGCCGCGATGGATATCGGCACGGCGTTTGGCACGCTGGGCGCGCGGCGCGAAATGCTGGTGGGTTTTTTGGCCGAGCCGGCTTTACTGATGGTGCTGTTTTGCGCCTCCATGATCACCCGCTCCACGTCACTCACCGCCATTGTCGAAACGCTGGCGCACCGCGAGCTGATGATTTACCCCAGCTTGCTGCTGGCCGGGGTGGCGTTCACCATGGTGTCGCTGGCTGAGAACGCCCGCGTGCCAGTGGACAACCCCGACACGCACCTGGAACTCACCATGATCCACGAGGCGATGATTCTGGAGTATTCGGCCCGGCATCTGGCGCTGCTGGAGTGGGCCGCCAGTCTGAAGCTGTTTGCCTACTCGTGCATTGGCCTGGCGCTGTTTTTCCCGTGGGGCATCGCCGAAGCCCAGGCACCGCTGGCACTGCTGCTGGCGCTGCCGGTGCTACTTTTCAAACTGGCCATTGGTGGCATGCTGTTGGCGCTGGTCGAGACCGCCAGCGCCAAGATGCGCATTTTTCGCGTGCCGGAGTTTCTGGGCACCGCCTTCTTGCTGGCGGTGATCGGGCTGCTGGTCAATGTGTTGCTGGGTGCGGGGTAATTGGCCATGGTCAAGTTTGTGCCGCAACTCATCAACCTGTTTGCCACGCTGATCCTGTTGCTGGCGTTTGCCATGATCTCGCAACGGCGCATTGTGTCGCTGATCAACCTGTTCATGCTACAAGGGGCGGCGCTGGTGGCGGCCTCGTTTTTGCTGGGCTATGCGACACAGCAACCTGACCTGTACGTGTCGGGGGCGCTGACACTGGTGCTCAAGGTGATCTTTATCCCGTGGATGCTGCACCGCATGCTGCACAAACTCAATGTGCGCTGGGATGTCGAGACGCTGCTGAACATTCCCACCACCATGCTGGTCGGCATTGCGCTGGTGATTTTTGCCTTCAGTCTGGCGCTGCCGGTGTCGCGCCTGTCAGACTCGCTGGCCGGCGGTTCGCTGGGCATTGCGCTGGCGTGTGTGCTGCTGTCGTTCATGATGATGATCACCCGCAGCAAAGCGGTGCCGCAGGTGATCGGCTTTCTGTCGATGGAAAACGGCCTGATCTTTGCCGCCACCACCGTGACCAACGGCATGCCGATGATCGTGGAATTTGGCATTGCGCTCGATGTGCTGGTGGGCGTGCTGATTCTGGGCGTGTTCATGTTCCAGATCCGCGAGAAGTTTGACAGTCTGGACATCCACCACCTTGAAGTGCTCAAGGACGATTGAGCATGAACGCACTTTTTCTGGTTTTGGGCATTCCACTGCTCGGTGGCCTGGCGCTGGCACTCACCGGGCATCGCGCTTGGGCGCGTGATGTCAACGTGGCCTTTAGTCTGGGCACGTTTGTCGCGGCCTGTTTCATGACCGCGCAGGTCATCAACGAGGGCCCGGAGTTTGTCTGGGACAAGCTGTTTTACATCGACCCGCTCAACGTATTTCTGGTCACGCTCACCGCCTTTGTCGGCCTGACCACGGCCATCTTTTCACGCCCCTACATGCGCGTGGAGCAAGACCACGGCAAGATGACGCCGCCACGCATGCGGCTGTACCACAGCATGTACCAGTTGTTCAGCTTCACCATGCTGCTGGGGCTGACCACCAACAATCTGGGCATCATCTGGGTAGCGATGGAAGCCGCCACGCTGACCACCGTGCTGCTGGTCAGCGTCTATCGCACTGCGGCCAGCCTGGAAGCCGCCTGGAAATACTTCATTTTGTGTGGCGTCGGCATTGCGCTGGCGCTGTTTGGCACGGTGCTGCTCTACATGGCAGCCGACAAACTTCTGGGTGAACACGGTGCCACGCTGCTGTGGACCGATCTGGCCGCCATCAAGAATCAGCTTGACCCCACCATCATCACGCTGGCATTCGTGTTTTTGCTGGTGGGTTATGGCACCAAAATAGGCCTGGTTCCCCTGCACAGCTGGCTGCCCGACGCCCATGCCGAAGGTCCGACGCCGGTGTCGGCGGTGTTGTCAGGTTTGCTGCTGAATGTAGCGATGTACGCCGTGCTGCGCGTCAAGGTGCTGACCGATGGCGCTTTAGGCAACGCCATGGCCGGTGAGCTGATGATGGGTTTTGGCCTGCTGTCGGTGGTGGTAGCGGCGTTCTTCATCTCACGCCAGAAGGATGTCAAGCGTATGTTTGCCTACTCCAGCATCGAGCACATGGGGTTGATCACTTTTGCCTTTGGCATGGCCTCGCCCTTGGCCAACTTTGCCGGTTTGCTGCACATGACGGTGCATTCGCTGGTCAAATCGGCCATTTTTTACACCGTGGGGCACGCCACGCAAAAGGCCGGCACACAGCAGATGAGCGAGATTCGCGGCCTGATCAAGGTCAACCCGACGGTGGGTTGGGGCCTGATGCTGGGCGTGATGGCGATTTTGGGCATGCCGCCGTTTGGTGTGTTTGCCAGCGAATTTTTGATTTTGACCACCGCCATGCGCGAGCAGCCGTGGGCCACCCCCTTCCTGTTTCTGGCTTTGGGCGTGGCGTTTGCCTCGATGCTGGTGCGGGTGTTGCCGATGGTGTTTGGCGACTCCACACTCAAACCGCTGGCGCACCCGCCGGCGCTGCTTCCGGTGTTTGCCCATTTGCTGCTGGCACTGGTGCTGGGCTTGTACATCCCGCCTTATCTCAACGGCTGGTATCTGCAGGCCGCCGCCATGCTGGGAGGTTGAAGCGAGCATGACCATGAAGATCGCCGGTCTTGAAGTTGAATTTACCCGCCTAAGTGCACCGGTACCGATCGGCTTTGCTCAGGTTACGGCTGCGCAATGGCAAGTTGCTGCCCGCGCAGTGCGTGAGTCTGGCGGCAGGCTGCTGGCATTGTGGGCTTCAGGAGCTATTACACCTGTAGCTGGCGGCGCAAGTCCGGCAAGCGCTAAGGCCATATTTTGCTCCTATGTCACGGCAGATGGTGCGTTCTGGCTGGCTCTGCCATTGCAAGTCACTGAAGGCCGCGCCATTTACCCGGATTTGTCAGTTGTGTTCCCCTGCGCCAACCGGATGCAGCGAACCGCCGCTGATTTGTCGAACGTGCATGCTGACGGTGCGCCAGACACCCGACCCTGGTTCAACCACGGTGCCTGGGCGGCTGACCATTACCCGCTGTTGCAAGACCCGCTGGCACTGCCACCCCCGGCACCAGGGCAACTGACGGATTACCCATTTGTTTCGGTCGGCGGCGATGGTGCGCATGAAATTGCGGTAGGCCCGGTGCACGCGGGCATCATCGAGCCGGGGCACTTCAGGTTCTCGGTGGTTGGGGAACATATCCTGCGGCTGGAAGAGCGCTTGGGCTACACCCACAAAGGTGTGGAGCAACGCATGACGCAGCTGCCCGCGCTGCAGGCGTTTCGATTGGCCGGGCGGGTATCGGGTGACAGCACCGTGGCCTACGCCTGGGCTTATTGCATGGCGCTCGAATCCGCCTGCCAGTGCAGCATTTCACCGCGGGCCGCCTGGCTGCGCGCGCTGCTGCTGGAACGCGAGCGCGTTGCCAACCACCTCGGTGACCTGGGTGCCATTGCCAATGACGTGGCATTTGCCTTTGCGCTGGCGCAGTTTTCACGGCTGCGCGAAGACTGGCAGCGCCTGTCGAAAGCGGTCTTTGGCCACCGTTTCATGATGGACTGCATCGTGCCCGGTGGCGTGCTGCACGACATTGACCAGACGCAGCGCGACCAGATGCGCTCCCAGTGTGATGTGATCGAAGCCGAGGTAAAGGGCCTGTTTGACATTTTTGAAGCGCACGCCGGCCTGCAAGACCGCTTCATCATCACCGGGCGCATCACCCCCGCGCTGGCCGGGCAACTGGGTCTCACCGGGCTGGCGGGGCGGGCCAGCGGCCAGCGCCAGGATGTGCGCTGCGACCACCCGTTCGCGCCCTACGCCGAACTGCAGGTCAATCGTGCCAGCCACCGCAGCGGCGATGTGGCGGCCCGCGTGGCGGTGCGTTTTGACGAGCTGCTGGAAAGCTTGCGACTGATTCACGGCATCTTGCGCGAACTGCCGGTGGGTGCACTGCAGAGCGAGGTGGCCCTGCCGCAGCAGCCAAGCCAGGGTGCTGGTTGGGTGGAAGGCTGGCGCGGTGAGATATTTGTCGCGCTGGAGCTGGCCGGTGCCGAGCAAGGGAACTGCATCCGGCGCTGCCACCTGCACGACCCGTCGTGGCAAAACTGGCCGGTGCTGGAGCATTCCATCATGAACGACATCGTGGCTGACTTTCCCTTGATCAACAAGTCGTTCAACCTGAGCTATTCGGGCCAGGACCTGTGAGGATGCCAACATGATCTGGAAACTGGCCTGGCAAATCGGCAAAGCGGGTATCCCGACCGAACCTGCCCCCGATATCGGGGACGTTTCTGCCCTTGAGCCCTCACGCATCCATCGTGAACTGCTACAAATTTTAGGGCAATCGCTGACCATCCGCCAAGTCGATGCAGGTTCCTGCAACGGCTGCGAGCTGGAAATCCACGCGCTGGGCAACCCCTACTACAACATCGAAGGGCTGGGCATCAAGTTTGTCGCCAGTCCACGCCATGCCGATCTGCTGCTGGTGACCGGGCCAGCGTCGCGCAACATGGAAATGGCCTTGAAGCGTACCTATGAGGCCACCCCCGAGCCCAAGCTGGTGGTGGCTGTGGGCGACTGCGCCTGCGATGGCGGCGTGTTTGGCGAGACCTACGCCACCTGCGGGCGCGTGGCCAATGTCATCCCGGTGGATGTGACCGTACCTGGCTGTCCACCCGAGCCAGTGGAAATTTTGCGCGGAATCCTGCTGGCGGTGCGCCGACAGGTTAGCAGTCGCCCGAGGCTTTGAGCCTTGTGCCGGACCATCGTACAGCTGGGGCAGAAGCAGCAAGGAAAAAGTAGCCCATCATCTTGAAATGCGGCAGCGAGCACAGAAGTTGCTGGCAACATGAACATCAAGCTGAGTTTGAAGCGACCGCTTTTCTATATCCTGCTTCCGGTATTGTTGGTGTTGGCCTTTGTTGGATTTCCGCCGCCAATTGCGCCCTGGCCAAAAACAAAGCCGGATCAGGAACAATCTGTCCCGGCTGACGAAGCGGGTGATGCTCTCTGATCGGATGCCCGTGGCAACCACGTCAACCCGTGACGCGGGCCAAATGCGCGCCATACGCGGCCCATTGCAACGCCTACCTCGCGATGCCCAGCAAATCCATGATGCCGCTGATAAAGGTCAGCGGGTGCGCCGGGCAACCGGGCACGTATAGGCTGGGTGGATACTTGTCGAGAAACTCGCGTCCCAAAGCCTCGCTTTGGGCAAATACACCACCCGAAATGGCGCATGCCCCCACGGCAATTACCAGCTTGGGCTCGGGCATCGCGTCCCAGCAGATCTGCAGGGCGTCCATCATGTTGCGGCTGATCGGGCCGGACAGCACCAGGCCGTCGGCATGGCGCGGGCTGGCGACGATGTCGATGCCGTAGCGGCCAATGTCAAAGTTCACGTTACCCCAGGCGTTGATTTCCATCTCGCAGCCATTGCAGCCGCCGGCCGACACCGAACGCAGTTTGAGCGAGCGGCCAAAGCGCTTTTTCAGCTCGGCGCTGACCTTCAGGGGTTCGATGTTGGGGTGCATCGCGCTGACGGTGAGCGCCTCGCGGCGGGTGGCGCAGATTTTCACATCGTTCGTAAAGCTGATTTTGCCCGACGGGCACACCGTTGCGCAGTCGCCGCACAGCACGCAGCGGCCCAGGTCAAACACCACCGGATCGCGGTCCATCGGGCTGAGCATCACCGCCTGATTCGGGCACACTTCGGCACAGGCCATGCAGCCGCTCGCGCAAGGCACATCGACAATTTGCGGTTTGCCGCGAAAGCCGCCAGGTTGCGCGGCGTACAGGTCAGGGATGTACTGTGTGCCCTGGGACTTACGAACGGCGATGCTTTTGAACATGGGTGGCCTACAAATCGTTGCCGCAGTAAGACAAATCGAAACTCTTGTTGCAGATGGGAAAGTCTGAAATCGCCTGATTGCGCAGCGCCCACGCCAGGCCAAACCAGTTGGCCAGCGACGGGTCTTGCACCTTGGCGTGAATCAGCTGGCCCGCCGCGTCGGATTCAAGGGCCAGCATCACTGGGCCGCGCACGCCTTCGACCAGCGACACGCACAGTGCGTTGGGTTGCAGCGCCCAGGGGTGGTGGGACGCATCGGGCACTGGGGCATGGCTTGCTCCAGGCGAGCCGCTTTGGGCGCCCTGGCTGTTGGGCGCGAAGGACTTCGCTGCGTGCGGGTCGGGTGTCTGGGTCAAATCCAGTGAGATGTCGGACAGCCGGTCGATCAGCCACTGCGCGCTGATTTCCGCCTCATTCATGCGCTGCAGCGTGCGCGCCCAGCAGTCACCGCTGGTGTGCGCCAGCGGCTGGGTCGGGTACTGGGCGTAAAAAGCACCGGGCAAGGCGTGGCGCAGGTCCAGCGCCACGCCACTGGCGCGCGCCACCACACCGTTCAACCCGATGTCGCGTGCGGCTTGTGTGCTGACCACCCCCACCCCCTGAAAACGCGCCTGTGCCGTGCGACTGGTGCGCAGCAGCGCGTTGGCTTGCTGAAAATGCGGCAGAAAGGCACGCAGCGTGGTCAGCAGGTCTTGCCGCAGGGCATCACCGACGGGTTTGGCGCTGCCTGCGCGAATCCAGCCGCGGCCAAATCGGTTGCCACTGACGCGCTGACTGGCGTTGATGATGGCGGTGCGCAGCCGTCCATAGGTGGCAGCGGGCTGCAAATAGGCGATGTCGGTCGCCAGGCCATTCAGGGTGGCGAGGTGGATGGCGAGCCGCTCCATCTCTAAACCAATAGCGCGTGACGCAAGCGTAGCGAGCGCTACAGGCCGATTTGCCATAGATTCCAGCGCACTGGCGAAAGCGCAGGCGTAGGCCACCGCTGAGTCGCCAACGATGGATTCCACCAGCGGCATCAGGCGCTGCGGCGTCTTGCGCAGTAGCAGTGCCTCGACACCGCGATGCTGGTAACCCAATTGAATTTCAAGATGGTGCACCTGTTCGCCATGGCACATGAAGCGAAAGTGGCCTGGCTCGATCACCCCGGCGTGGATCGGGCCGACACCCACCTCGTGCACCTCGGCTCCGCGCACCTTGAAAAACGGGTAGTCAGCCATCTGCTGCTGGCGCGCCCCTTCAAACCGCACCGGTTTCAGCCAGGGGTGGCCATCGGGCAACAGGCCGGTTTGCTCCCACAGCTCGCGCTCGTAAATCTGCGCGGCGGGAAAATCCGGTGTCAGGCTGGGGTAGTGTGCAGCGGGTGCCGCATGGCCGCGCAACACGCGCAGCGGCTCACCCGGTGCTAACAACACCGCCGTGACAAACACCCCCGCCGGCTCATCGGCACGCGCGCTGCGGCCAAACCATGAAATAAGATGAAAATTGGCCTCGAGCCCTTTTCTTGCCTGCGCTACCAGCTCTTCTATTGGCAGTAAATCGAGGACCATCAAATCGCGTTGCAGCCATGGCTGCAGAGGCGTGGCGGTGGTGTGGTGCGTCATGTCAACCCCCAATCGACACCGCCACGGCGCGCAGCAGGTCGGTGAACACATCGGGCGTGTAGGTGCCCAGCATCACCAGCACCGCCACAAACCCCAGCTTGGGCAGCAGCGTGAACCACGACTGGGGTGGCGCGGTGACCTGTACCTTGGGTTGGCCCCACAGCATCGGGAACACGGTGCGCCCGGTGGCGACAAAAATCACCGTCAGCATCACACACATCAGCGTGAACGCCATCAAATTGCCGGCTTGCACGATGCCTGAGAGGATCAGCATCTCGGCCAAAAAGCTGGCAAACGGCGGAAACCCCAACAGCGCAAAAATCCCCAGCGTGAACAGCAGCCCGGCCAGCGGCAGCGTGCGAATCACGCCACTCAAGGGGCCGACCTCGTGTGTACCGTACACCGAGCGCATCCGTCCAGCAGTCAGGAACAGCAGGGTTTTGACAAACGCGTTGCTGACGATGTACAGCACCACGCCGTAAGCCGCCGCCTTGCCAACTGACAAACCCAGCGCAATCACGCCCGACGAGCTGACGCAGGCATAGGCAATCAGCCGCTTGTAGTTGCTGCTGGCCATGATCTGCACGGCGGCCACCACCAGCGACAGATAGCCCATCACCAGCAGTTCCTGCGAGATAAAGTTGGCCTGCAGCCCGTGAAAAATTTGCAGGATGCGAAACACCGCCACCATACTGATATTGAACTGGATCGACGACAGCATGGCGCTGGTCGTGGTGGGCGCGGCCTCGTAGGTCTCGGGCAGCCAACCGTACAGCGGTGCCAGCCCGAGCTTGCTACCCAGGCCAAACAACATGAATGACAAACCCAGGTGCTGCCAGGCATCGGGCGCGTGGGTGAGCGAAGCGCCCAACTGGTCGACCATGAAGTTGATATCCACCCCGCGCACATTGGCCGATTGCGTCAGGCACATGAAGCCCAAAAACGCAATCGCCAGCGACATTGAGGAATACAGCATGTAGCGCCACGCTACCGCACGCGGGTTGGCCACCTCGCCGCGCGCCACCAGCGGCGCGGCGCACAGCGTGCTGATTTCGATCAGCGCCCACAGCAGCACCAGATGGTTGGCCATCAATCCGACGTTGATCACCGCCATCATCAAGAGCATCAGCGCAGAGCGCGAGCGGATGTCCTGCATCAGCGCCGGGGTGTTGCGCTCGCGCGAGTACAGGTACACACAAATGCCCAGAAACACCGTGTTGATGACCACAATGAACAGCAGCGAGGTGGCATCGAGAACCAGGTAGCGGTTGGCAAAATAGACCGGCAGCTCAGCCAGGGGGAAGCGAACAAACACCCCGATGGCCGCCAGCCACATCAGCGCCGCCGCACCCACCAGCGCTGGAGCGACCCAGCGGGTACCGGCACCCTCGGCTTCTATAGAAGCCGAGGGTGCTTCTACTGTAGTAGCTATCATCGCTCGTCTCCCTTGGGCTGCAGGGCCAAATCGCTTGCAACATGCTGTCCCCGGATCAGCCAGCTTCCCACCGCCACAGTGCCCACGTACACCCCGCTGACAGCGATGTGCACCGGCAGCGGCCAAGGCTGCGGCATCAGCGATTCAAACAGCGCCAGCGCGTTTTCCATGAACAGCAGCGCCACCAGTTGCGCCACGGGCTGGTGGTTGGTGGCCAGTACCAAAAAGGCGATCGTCACCGTCGCTGCCGTCACGCCCAGCGTGAGCGCACGCAAGTCGGCGCGTGCTCCGTCACCAAACTGGAACGCCAGAATGATCAGCGCCACAGCGGCACCCCAGGCAAACAAATTTGAAGGCATCACCTCCAGCTCGGCGGCCGGCGTGGTTTTTAAGGTGCAGCGCAGCAAGTGGGGCACCAGCCAGGCGCGGATCAGCAAAATCTCCAGCCCGGCCGCTGCCGCATGCACATCCAGTTCCTGGTGCTGGTTGAGCGTCAGCCAGCCCAAGGCCAGCGCCTGCAGGCTCAGCCAGGTCGGCGTGTGAGCGAGTCGGCCAAAAAACACCGGAATCACCGTGGCCAGCAGGCAGGCGATCAACGCCAGCGTCGGGTTGTTGGCCACATTCATAAGCCGCCCCCGGTCACGCCCACCACGGCCGCGGCCAGCAAAGTGAGCCAGCCCGCGACCCAGACATAGCCGGTCACCCACTTGAGCGGCAAGCGCGCCATCAGCGACTCGAAACAACCCACCACCAGGGCCACGGCCAGCATCAGGCCGATTGACGTGGCAATCGCCGCCAGAGGTGCGACCAACGGGTCAAACGGGTTGAGCAAGGTGGCGATCAGCCCGGCATACAGCGTGAGCTTGAGGCCAGCGGCGTATTGCATGGCAGCTAAATCGGGGCCGCTGTGGTCGAGGATCATCACCTCGTGAATCATGGTCAGTTCCAGGTGCGTCTGCGGGTCATCCACCGGCACCCGGGCGGCTTCGGTTTGCAGCAGGATCAGTAGCGCCAAGGTCAGCGGCAGCACGATCAGTGCGTAATACGGTGTGTGGTGCAGGTGCCCCAGCAGGTCGGCAAAACTGCTCAAACCGGTGGCGGCACTGAGTGTGCCCAGCAGCAAGAACAGCGCCGGTTCGGCAAACGCGCCAAACATCGCTTCGCGCGCCGCGCCCATGCCTTCAAACGGGCTGCCCACGTCCATCGCGGCCAGCATCAGCACCAGGCGCGCCAGCCCAAGCGTATAGGCCATGGCGACAAAGTCATGCGCAAACGATAGTGGTGCAAACTGACCCAAAAGGGGCGCAAACCCCATCGCCAGCAGACTACAGGCCAGCACCACCCAGGCGCTGGCGCGAAACAGTGGCGTGGCGGTGTGGCTGACCACCGGCCGTTTACGCAGCAGGCGGCGCAGGTCGTGAAAGGATTGCAGCAGCCCTGGCCCCTGGCGCGCCGCCCACCAGGATTTGGTGCGGTTGATCACCCCGACCAGCAAAAACGGCATCCCCAGCACCAGGGCGATGTGTGCCAGCGTCAACCAGACCGGCGCGCTCATGGCAACGCCCCTTGCGACAGCACCACCAATGCGGCAATGGCCACCACTGCCGCCAACCCCAGCGCGAACCCCAGGCGCGGGTCGTCTTCATGCATCAACCGGGAGATCAGCCCCGCCGACTGGTCGCCTTGACCAATCACGTTATAGAGCCGGCGCTCCACGGCATCGACGCAATGGGTGACCACATAGGCATCGTCAGGAAAATAGCCAATCGGCGCCTTCTGCCGTTTGAGCAGCACCAGCGCGCCGTCGTAGTTGTGCGCAAAGTCTTTGGCAAAACTGCTGGCTGTGTATTGCAGCCGTGCGCTGCCTGCCGTGTACCCGCAGCCCCAGGTGGCGCCACTGGCGGCTGGATTGCGCTGCCACAGCCGGTGCGCCAACCACAGCAAGGCCATGCCCGCCGCCACCGCCAGCGAGATGAATCCGACCCGCTGTAGCACCGCTTGCAAGTTCGCCATGGCCGCTTCCACCTGAGCCACATCGGCATGGTTCATGGCCTGCAAAAACAGCCGGGTCGGTGCCGCCACCATCGCCAGCCCAAGCACCGGCAGCAGCCCCAGCAGCACCGTTCCAGCGGTGTGAATCAGCAGGGGCGCCAGCATCCAGCCGCTGGGCTCAACACCCGGCGGCAGCGTGTCGTCGCGCGAGTTGCCCATAAAAATCACGCCATAAGCACGCGTGATCGACAGTGCCGACACCGCGCCGACAAACGCCAGCAGCGTGGCCATGCCGCCCAGCAGCAGCTTGACCCAGACACTCAAGGCATCGCCCGTGAACAGCCCGCTGTAAATCAGGAACTCGCTGGCAAAGCCGTTGAACGGCGGCAGCGCCGAGATCGCCACACCGCCCACCAGAAAGCTCAAGGCGGTGAGCGGCATCAGTTTGGCCAGGCCGCCCAGACGCTCCAGGTCCACCCCGTGCTTGGCCTGATAAACGCATCCCGCCGCGTAAAACAATTGGCATTTAAAGAACGCGTGGTTCAGCACATGCAACAGGCCCCCAGCATAGCCCAGCGCCACCAGACTGGGCACGTCCCACGCCTGGCCCAACAGGCCGACGCCAAAACCAATGCCGGCAATGCCGACGTTCTCGGTGCTGGAATAACCCAGCAGCCGTTTCAGGTCGCGCTGGCCTACGGTGTAGAGCCCGCCAATCACCGCCGAAGTGGCTGAGAACGCCAGCAGCAGCCAGCCCATCCAAGCATCGGGCTTGCCCTGAATCAGCAAAAAGTGCAGCAGCGCAAACAGCCCGGCCTTGTGGATCACACCTGACATCAGCGCGCTCACATTGGCCGGTGCTGCCGCATGTGCGCGTGGCAGCCACGAGTGAAACGGAAAAAACGCAGACTTTAGGCCAAAACTGGTCAGCAGCAGCAAAAACACCATGTTGCGCACCGTGCCGGGGTGCCCGCGCATCCAGTCGCCAAAGTCGTCCAGGTACCAGCTTTGCGTCTGGGTGTACAAAATCATGAACGCCGCCACCAAGAAAATCAGCCCGATGTGGGTCGATACCAGGTAGTTGAAGCCGGCAAAGCGAACTTTCTGGTTGCTGTAGTCCCAGATCACCAGCAGCCAGGCGGACAGTGCCGCCACCTCCCAGCCCATTAAAAACGTCACCGCGTGCTCACCGGTATAGACCAGGATGAACGACAGTGAAATCATGTTGAGCAGGCCAAAATGCACGCCGACATGTCGCGGACTGTCGAAATATTTTCGCAAATACCCCACCGCATACACCGCGCCGAGCAGCGTCATGGGTAGCGACCAGCTTAAAAAGAAGGCACCCAGGGCGTCCAGTCTGAAATGCATCTCTCCAATCGGGTGACTCCACGGCATCTCCAGCGTCAGCGCCGGTGCGCCCAGCAGCACCGGAATCACCGCGGACCAGACCAGCAAGGTCGCCGCAGCCTGCGACAACAGACCGAAACTGGCACGCAGCCGGTTACGCACCGGCAAGAGGCACAGCGCGCCGCCCGCCAACAGCAGCCAGACGGCCCAGACCAGCGGCTGCATCAGGCTTGTCCGAAAGCGGCGAAAGACAAGAGAAAAAGGGATTTAAGTGATTTCATGAGGACTCCACGTATCGTAAGAAAAGCCGGAACAAGGGCTCAGTCAACGTGAGGAGGTCCGCAATGGCGCAGCCGCATGTCGAAATGACGGCGCTTGGAGGGCGCAAGCGTCAGTCCGTGGGAAAACATGCGGTGCTGATTCAACATGAGGGACTTGATTTTACGCAAACTTAGTCCACGCTCTGAAGCCCACCCTCCTCCAGTCGCACCGCGCGGTCTGCCATGACGCGTGCCTCCGCTTCGTCGTGCGTCACCAACAAGGTGGCCATCCCGGCGGCTCGAATGCGGTTTCGAAACTCCGCCCGCAGTGCCACCCGCCGTTCGGTGTCCAGGGCCGAGAACGGTTCATCCAGCAACAAGGCACGCGGGCGTGTGATAAGGGCACGCGCCAGCGCCACGCGCTGCTGCTCACCGCCAGAGAGGTTCCACACCCGCCGTGCCGCCAACTGGGCCAGACCAAACAGCTCCAGCATTTGCAAGGCCTGTGCCCGCGCATGGGCGCGCGGCACTCGCTGCTCCACCAGACCAAAGGCCACGTTGTCCTGCACGTTCAGATGAGGAAACAGGGCGAACTCCTGAAACATCAGGGAAAAACCACGTCGCTCTGGCGGCAGCGCGGTGATGTCGACACCATCCAGCCAGACACTGCCCGCATCGGGCGGCTGCAAGCCCGCAATGATGCTGAGCAGTGTGCTCTTGCCACTTCCGGACGGCCCCAGCAACGCCACAATCTCGCCTGCGGCCACCTGCAAATTCACGTTGTGCAGCGAATGCTGGTGGTCATACTGCTGGCAGATGTCGCGCAATTCAAGCATGTTGCGCGGGCCACTGAGCTTGGGGTTGCGATCTTGGGGGCGGCACGCGCGCCGCCCCCTGCTGAGGCGTTGGCCACTCGATCAGCAAAAATGCCAGCAGTGCCAAAACCATCAACACGCAGGCCAGCACCATGGCCGCGTCCAGGTTGGTCTGCCCTGCGCGACCCAGGCGCTGATAAATCAGCGTGGTGAGTGTGGCCCACTCAGGTCGAGACAAAAACAGGGTCACGGCAAATTCTCCCAAGGCGGTGGCGGCTGCAAACGCCATGCCTCGGCGCATGGCGGGCGCCAGCAGCGGCAAGCTCACGCGCCAGAAGCAGCGCCACGGACTGGCACCCAGGGTGCGAGCGACCTGTGTCAATGGTGGGGGCAGGCTGTCGAGCCCCGCCACCAGAGCTTTGGCAACAAATGGATACGCCAACACCGCATACGCCAGCAGCAACAGCGGCAGGCTGGCGGTCCAGGACGGGTACAACAAGAGCAAGCCAAAGGCGACTGTCACCGGTGACACCACAAAAGGCAAAAAAACCAATGCCCGCCACAGCAGGGAGGTACGCAGCGCCAGCGCATGCAAGACACCCAGCAGCGTGGCCAATACCAGTGCCGCTGCTGAAAAACGCAGCGTGTTCCCCAAAGCCACCCACATTTCTGAGTCAAATATGCCATTAGCGCCCTGATACAGGGCACTCAATGCCTTTACAAATATAGCAAATATCGGCAAGGCGGAAACCCAGAACAGCACCAGCAACGTGCCTGCGACCGCCAGCCATTGACGCCAGCCACAGGGTTGCACACGTGCCACTGGCGCGATTCGCACCGGGGCCGCCAGCCTTTTTTCAAGCATCGCATACGCCAGTGCCACGCCGCCCGTGAGCAGCAGGGTCCACAATGCCAGCACACTGGCCTGTCCCAATTGCAGCTCGTGGGCCACCAGTGTGTAAATTTCAACCTCCACCGTGGCATAGCGCTGGCCCCCCAATACCAGCGCCAGACCAAAACCGGAAAAACAATACAAAAATACCAGGCACAGGCTGGCCATGAGCCAGGGCGCAATGCCGGGCCACTCGACCCGCCAGAACGCGCGCCATCGGGTGGCACCCAAAGATCGGGCTGCCGCCAACTGGTGGGCGTTCACCTGAGCCAGCGCATCCACCCCGGCCCGTACCACCAGGCACAGGTTAAAAAACAGGTTGCCATACAGCAGCAGCCACGGTGTGTCTTGCAGGTTGATGCCCAGAGCGCTGCTGATCAGTCCGCGCGGCCCCCACAAAGCCAGCACCCCCAGCGCTGCCACCAGCGTCGGCACCACAAATGGCAACATCAACAAACGCAGCACCACGGTGCGCCCGGCAAACTCAAAACGTGCCAGCACCCAGGCCAGGGGCAGTCCCAGCAGCAGCGCCAGCACGCAGGTGATGGCGGCCTGCGCCAGCGACCAGAGGACCCGCCCACGCAGATAGGCGTCGTGCCAGGGTTGCCAGATTGACCAGTCACCCGGCGCATTGAATTCGCCCGACAGACCAGCCCAGCCCAGGCGTGCGACCGGTGCCAGCAACAACCAACCCAACACGGCCATGGGCAACAACGCCAGCCCGAGCCCACGCCAGCGGGTCAACCACAAGTTCATAACACCCACCCGCCTGGTGCGGGATCAACATCCGCCTGAACTCGGACAGCAAGCACCTGCAGGTTTGCCATGTGCAAGCTACTTCAGCACCACCTGGGTCCAGCGGGCAACCCATTTGGCACCGTTGTCAGCGATGGCCTGCTCGGACATGCTCTCAAAATGCTCGGGTGCTGCGGCGTGCTGTAGTGCCGGAGCCAGAGGGGTGCCCGCTTGCACGGGGTACATCCACATCTCGGTTTGCAAGGCCTGTTGAACCGGGCGGGACAGCATGAAGTCCACAAACTTCAGCGCCGCCTGGCGTTGCGCCCCGCCCTTGATCAGGGCCACACCTTCGGTCTGCTTAAACACGCCACCCTTGAGCGTCAGACTCCCGGTGGGTGCCTGAGTGCGCTTTTCTTTGGCGTAAAACACTTCGGCGGCCGGGCTGGTGGCATAACCTACCACCAGTGGCTGTGACCCGCCGCCGCGGGTGAACTGCGTGTAGTAGGCCTCGCTCCAGCCCTTGGCGGTTTTCAAACCATTGGTGCGCATCTGACCCCACCACTGAAAGGCCGCTTCTTCGCCCAGCCCGGCAATGGTCGCCAGCAAAAAGGCATAGCCCGCGCTGCTGGTCGCCGGGTTGGGCACCACCAACGCATCCTTATAGGCAGGCTGGGTCAGATCATGCAGGGTTTTGGGCAAGGTCATGCCCCGCTGCGCAATGGCGGTCTTGTCAAAGTTGATGCTGACAAATCCGAAATCCACCGGGGTCAGTTTGCCGTCCAGCACACCGGCCGCCTGCGCCTTGGCCGCCAGGGTGTTGTCGATGCCAAACACCACGTCCGCCACCGGGTTGGCACGGGTCAGGATCAGCTTGTTGAGCATTTCACCCGCATTGCCACCCTTGAGAATGCTCAGCGTCACGCCCGTGTCCTGTTCAAACTGCGCCAGCAGGAGTTTGGGCAGGGCAAATGAGCCGTGGACCATGACACGCAAAGTGTCTGCCGCCTGCACGGGTGCAGACCACAGAAACGCAAGGCAAGTGGCCGATGCAAAGGGGAAAAAACGACGCTTCATGGCAAGCCTTTCAGAGCACCAACGCATCAAGCGCGCGGTACAAGGTTTGCCGACAAGCGTTCGAACCCAAAACCTTCACGCTCCCTACGCTGGCATGATCCAGATCAGGTATGGGGACTTTCTCAGCCCGCCAAAGAAGCGGACACCCCCGGTGAGGTGCTGATTCTAGGCGTCATGTTGTACCCGCCACGAAGGATCAGCCAGAGCCAAGTCGTTTGCTATGTTTTTAGGCTATTCTCACGGAGAATCCCGGATCGTCCGCCAACGCAATCAACGCCCTGAGACCTATGCCTGCATCACTCGCCTCGCCTATTTCACGAGTTGGCAAACCGCAAGCGTTTGCGCTCCTGCGCCCCGACGTTTTTGTTGTTTCTCTGGTCATGCACCTGCTGGGACTGGCATTGCCGCTGGCCTTGCTGCAGATCTATGACCGAATATTGCCTTCTCAGGCTTACGGTACGGCGACCTTTCTCATCGCCGGTGTGGGTATTGCCATTGTCTTGGAGGCGATTCTGCGGTATGGCCGTCTGGCGATTTTCGCCAAGCTTGGGGCACGGTATGAGGCGATGACAACCATGGCCGCACTGGAGCGCCTCCAGCACGCCGATATCGGTGCTGTCGAACGTCGTGGCCCTGCTGCCATCAGTGATGCCCTTCGCGCCATCGGCCACGTGCGTGACTTCTGGTCAGGTCAGGCGGGCGCTGCGCTCTATGAACTTCCGTTTGTCGCGCTTTACCTTGTACTGATTGCCTACATCGGCGGCTGGCTCGCCGTCATACCGCTGGCGCTGTTTGTTCTGGCGCTGGGGTTTGCCGTGAAGTGGAACCCGGAGATCAAACGTCTGGCATCCGCAGTTGAGCATGAATCCCGGCAGCGCCAGGATTTTGCCTGGACATTGTTCGGTGCACTGGCTTACTTCAAGGCCACAGGTGCCGAAGCCAGTTTGACCGGAATTTGGCGCGGGATCAATGTGCGATCAATGTCGGTGAATGCCGAACTGGAAACAAGACTTGGCTGGGTACGCGAAAACGCCGCTGCGATTGGTCAGCTATCAACGGTGCTGATCGTCAGCTTTGGCGCGATGGAAGTCATGGACGGAGGACTGACAACCGGTGCCCTGGCGGCCTGCACCATGCTGGCCGGGCGATCGATTGGCCCGGCGATGGCCAGCCTTGGTTATTGGTCCCAATTAGCCCGCATCGGGGAATCTCAAAAAATGGTCGATGATCTGTTGGATCTACCAGATGCGCCGACTTTCAGGGTTGAGCCCGGGCAACCTGGCCCGGTGGTAAAACTTGGGCAACTGCGTATCGACGCGCCAGATCTTCTGGCAGCGCCGGCCGTCCTTGCGCCGGGTGAAATTGTGCACATCGATACCAGCGAAACGCCATTGGCCTCGCGTTTGCTGAGCGCCATCGCTGGGCTGAGTCAGGATGATGGCATTCGGGTCGAGCTGGATGGCGTCGATCTGGACAAGTACAACCATGACGACTATCGGCGCGCCGTGATGCTGGTGACCCGTCAGCTGGCGTTGGTGCCGGGTTCGATACTGAACAACCTGACCCTGTACGATCCTCGCTACAACGCCCAGGTCACACCGCTGTGCGAAGCGCTGGGGTTGCAGGCACATATTGACAAACTCAAGAACGGTGTGCTCACGGAGGTTGGCCCGGCCAACGCCGAACAGATTGACGAAGGCATCTACCAGCGCATCGCCATCGTCCGCGCGCTGCTTCGCCAGCCGCGAATTCTGCTGCTTGACCATGCGGCAAGTGGCCTGGACATCGACGGGGTCAAACGTCTGGCGGCTTACCTCCAGACCCTGCGTGGCAAAACCACCGTGCTGATCGCCACCTACAAGGAACCCCTGATCGCTGCGTGTACCTGCTCGCTGGCGCTCAAAAGTCAGGGAGGTGAGCAATGAACAACGCGCATCCAACCGCAAGTTTCGCCAGCGAATCCTCGCGGATCGCAGCCATCAATGCCGTCATCGGGGAACCCCGCCTGGCCAGCTCACCCCTGGCGCGTTGTATTGCACCACTGCTGGTCGTGCTCAACTGGCTGGGTGCGCCGCGGCGGCTGCTTGCGGGCTTGCCATCCAGGGACAACGCGCTGGGTGTTGAGGGCCTCGCTGGGCTGCTTGGCAGCCAGGGTTTACGAATGCGCCAATTGCGCTGGGGTGAGTGGTCCGGTGGATTCGACACTTTGCCCACCGGCAGCATTGTTGAAGCGGCTGGTCAGGCACGGGTCTACCTGGGTCGCTGTGACAACCAGGAGTGGTGGCACAACGGTGCAGTGGTTCTACAGTGCCCCGAACCCGGCCCGGCTGACACACTGTTGCTGATCGAACCCGACCCGACCTTTCAGCCGCTCGACGCACCGCAAGTTGGCTGGTTGGGCAAACTGCTGATGGTGGCGCGCCGCGAAGTTGGCGGTGTGCTGGTCGTCAGTTTGGCGGCCAACCTGTTGGCGCTGGCACTGTCACTTTTCACCATGTTTGTTTACAACATGGTGATACCCAGCGGTGCCACCGGTACGCTCTGGTCCATGGCGGCTGGTGCCACCCTTGCCGTCATCGGCGCCTGGGGGTTGCGTATGGCGCGGGTGAGCCTGGTTTCCCGGCTCACCGGATGGGCGGGAGCGCACATCAGCCATGTTGCCATGGGCAAGACGCTCGGACTCCCGCTTGAGGTATCGGCCCGGCTTGGCATCGAAAACAACCTGATCCGTCTACGTACTCTGGAGAGCACGCGCCAATGGTTCAGTGGGGCAAGCGGCGCAGTGAATGCCGACTATCCCTTCATCATCATCTTTCTCATCGTGATTGCCCTGCTTGGCGGGTGGATCGTCTTTGTCCCTGTGATCGGGCTGATGTTGTTTGCGCTGATCTCATGGCCGCTGGCGACCATGCTCAATGCCCGGGCAAATGCCGTCAGCCTTGTCTCCCGTCGCTTGGGCGAAATGATCAGTGTGCTGACCAGCCGGCTTCGCGCGTTGCGGGGGGTGCCAGGCACTGCCCTTTGGAACCGCCAGATCAGCGATCTGGTGGCGCAATCTGTGGCGCTTAACCGCGAATACGCCCTGGCCAACGCGCTGACGCAGACTGTCGGGCAAGCGCTGTCGATGCTGATTGTGCTGGCAACCATGGGCATGGGGATCGCGCTGGTGCTGGCACAGGACATGAGCACCGGCGGCCTGATTGCCACAATGATGCTGATCTGGCGAGTCACCACGCCAGCCCAGCAATTTTTCGCCAGCCAGGTCCGCGTGAAGCAACTGGTGGACTCCACACACCAGCTGGATCGCCTGCTGTCCACACCCGATGAGGCATCCAACCCGCAGCTGACCTCCACAGTGACCAGCCTGACACCCGCGCTGGAAGCCGATCGCCTGTACCACCGTTACAGTGCAGACCGCGAACCATCTCTTGCTGGAATCAGCTTCAAGCTTGAACCGGGTCAGATTCTGGCGGTTGTCGGCCCCAATGGCGCCGGAAAGAGTAGCTTGCTTGAAGTTCTTGCGGGCATACGCCCACCACAGAATGGCCGTGTGCGTATTGGAGGTCGCGACATTCGTCAGTTTGATCCGGTGGACTACCGTTCATGGCATGGCTACCTGCCTCAACAGATTCCGGCGCTGCCAATCACAGTGCGCGAGGCCATGACTTTGCGCCGACCTGTCAGTACCGACCGGGAACTGTTTGACGCACTTTGCCGCGTAGCGGGTGAGAAATGGTGGCAGTTTTTTAACGCCAGTTCCGCCGCTGCGGCCCTGGATGTCAGTATCGCGCCGTCGCGCGAAGACCGCGAGGCAACGCGGGGTCGGTTTATCGTGCGACTGGCCGCGTCGGTGCTGGGTGATCCACCACTGGTGCTGCTCGATGATCCGCTTGGCGACCGGGACCCGGCGCTCGACCCGCACCTGATGGTTCTACTGGATAGTTTACGTGGCCAAAGTACCGTCGTTTTGGCCACGCATCGCCCTGACCTGATTCAACGATGCGATCTGGTCGCCGTCCTCAACGACGGACAACTTGCCCATTTCGGCCCGGTCGCGACGCCAGAGTCTGTCGCGGCGCCAGCAAAAGTCTGATTTTCAAGGAACACGCCATGAGTCAAGTTTCCACACCCGACATTGTTACCATCGCTGCCGGTGATACGCGCACGCTTTCCAGCATTGACGCCCTGCTGGATGACCGTGGCCAGTCACGGACTTTGCGACATACCTTGATGGGTATCGTTGCTGGTGTCATCGTGCTGTTCGCTTGGGCCATGTTGGCCCAAGTTGACGAACTCGCCCGCGCACGCGGCGAAGTTCAGCCCGGTGGTCATGTGCAGGTGCTGCAAAGCCAGGAAGGCGGCACCATTGTCAAATTGCATGTCAAGGAGGGTGACAGTGTCAAAGTGGGCCAAGTCATCGCGGACTTTGCCACCACCGACATCGAAAAGCTCAGAACTCAGACTGACATCAAGCTCAACGCACTGGCCATTGATCGCGAGCGCATGCTGGCGGTGCTGGAAAGTCGCAAGCCCGATTTCGCCAGTTTTCAGCCGGAATACCCCATGCTGGTACAGCAGGCACTGATGACCTACCGGGAGCAGATTGCCAACCGCGACGCCGCCATTGCTGCGAAACGTGGCGAGGCCGGGCAGCAAAGTGCCTTGATCGGAGGGGCTGAGGAAAATCTGCCACTCATACAGCGCGAGATTCGGGAAGCCCAGGACCGCCTGCGTCGACTGGAAGAAGGGGCAAAGAAGGGTGTGGTGACCCAATTGGCCCTGAGCGATGCACGCCAGCAGGTCTCGTCACTTGAGGAACGACTGGCCGATACAACAGCCCGCACCGCTGGTATGCGCAGCACGGTGGGCGGCGTAGGCGCCGAAGTTGCCCGGGTGCGGGCCGAATTTAACCAGCAACTGAGCCAGGAGGTCAGCAAGGTGACCGAGCAACTGCGAGAACTTCAGGCAGAGCGCAAGGCACTGGAAGATCGGCAGGGCCGGATCGAAATCAAGGCACCTGTCACCGGAATCGTCATGAACCTGCCCCAAACCGCAGAAGGGGCCGTGGTGGCACCGGGTGGCGTGGTGGCAGAGATCGTACCGACCGGCATGGATATTGTGATGGAGGTCATGGTGCTGCCGCGCGACATTGGCTTCATCAAAGAGGGTCAGCGCGCCAGCGTCAAGCTTGACAGCTTTGACTCGGCACGCTTTGGCGCGGTGGAGGGGCATGTCAAACGCGTGGCACCCACTTCCACCAAGATGAAGGAAAACGGCGCGCCGTTTTACAAGGTCGAAGTGGCACTTGTCAAACCCTTTGTCGGCGCCGAGAACCACCGTCTGATGCCAGGCATGACCGGGGAGGCCGATATCGCCACCGGTCGCAAGTCGGTTATGCAGTACCTGCTGAAGCCGATATTCCTTGCTTCTGACACCGCCTTCCACGAGCGATAGCCACTCCCCTACTCTGTCCTTTCCGAGGTGAGCAATGGACAAAAAAAACACTGGTTTCACCAGATCCGACCTGACAGCTGAACAGCAGGCGATGCTTCTCAAAACCCGTGAGAAACCGCTTGGCAAGGTTGGCGAACCCATCGAAGGCGGCGAAATGGTTCCCATCGCCTGGGAAACGGGCATCAGCCCTGAGCCGATTCCCGCTTCGGACATTGAACCGGATGTGGCGGGTATCTCGACTAATGCTAATGCCAACGTCGATCCGGCCGCCTATGCGCCGGCCGGACCCGAGCGGACATTTCATACTGACGGCTCGCCTTCGCCACAATGTGAACCCGGAATCCCCCCTCAGTTATTGACACAGACAGGTACTGTTGCCCCTGGTCTTGTCAACATCGGCCCGCTGACACATGTGGATCTGGATGTCTCGGGCCCTTGGGTCGTGACGCCAAGCAATCAACCGCCGGTGACGCAGCCCCCGATCCACGTTGATCCGCCACAACCACCGCTGCCACATCCAACTCTGCCGCCCGTGGTCACACCACCACAGCAACCACCGTTGAACCAACCTCCGTTGCATGTGGATCCGCCCAAGCCACCGGTGGTACAACCACCGCTGCCTCATGTGG
>NZ_JAGPBB010000182.1 GCF_018063565.1 Rhodoferax sp. | reverse complement strand
GCGTCTGGCCGAGTTTGCACCCGGCGTTTTGCAGCTCGAAATTGGTGTGCAGAGCTTCAACCCGCAGGTACAGCGCAATATTTCACGTCGGCAGGACGACGTGGCAACCGACTTCAACCTGCGCTGGCTTCTGGCGCACAGCCATGCCCATTTACACGCCGACCTGGTGTTTGGTCTGCCCGGGGAAAGCGTGGAGAGTTTTGCGGCGGGTTTTGACCGCCTGCTGGCCATCGGGCCGCAGGAGATTCAGCTGGGCATTCTCAAACGACTGCGGGGCACACCGATCGCCCGGCATACCCAGACCCATGGCATGGTGTACGCGCAGGAGCCGCCATATCAGGTGATTCAAACCAAACTCATCCCGTCGGTCTGGGTACAGGCGTTCATTCGATTTGCCCGTTACTGGGACTTGGTCGCCAATTCGGGTCGGTTTGCCGGGGCGCTGTCCCTGCTGTTTCAAACACCGGCGATGTCGACACCACCGGAGTCCGGTTGGTCCGCTGACGAGCTGGCCTTGTTGCCTGACGCTCAGGGTTCTTCTGCTTTTTGGCGCTTCTTTGCGCTGTCAGGCTGGTTGTGGCAGAAACTGGGCCGCACCCGGCATTTGACGCCCGAGCAACTGGTGGATGCATTGTTTGAGTACCTCAGCCGCAGCACATCGCCTCAAGTGGTGCGGGAGGTCTTACTGGACGACTATGTCAAAAGCGGTGCCCGCGGCAACCCCGTTGCCTTGCGTGGCTGGCTGGCGCGTGCCGACCATTGCGGGCGCACGCCAGGGTCTGCATTGCGGGCGCGACAGCAACGTCATAGCGCTGCCGAACAAAGGCAGACTGATTGATGCTGCAACGCACATGGATTGTTGAAAAAAATCGCTGCAAGCGCATGATTCAGAAGAGACCTTAGCTTCATAAAGCATAGTATTTCGTGTCGGACCCGGATGCGACAATGTCGGCATGGAATACCTGATTGTTTCGTTGGCCAGCCTGTTTGCCGGCTTTGTAGACTCGATTGTTGGCGGTGGTGGTTTGATTCTGGTCCCGGCGCTGTTTGCGACCTTTCCGCAAGCCCACCCTGCAACCCTGTTTGGCACCAACAAAGGCGCCTCGGTTTGGGGCACCGCCTTTGCGACCTGGCAATACAGCCATCGGGTGGAGATGCGCTGGGCCGCGCTCTGGCCAGCTGCTGTCGCAGGCTTGCTGGCATCACTGGCGGGTGCCTGGCTGGTGACGGTGATCTCACCTGATTTCCTGCGCCGGGTGCTGCCATTGGTTCTGTTGGTGGTGCTGGTGTACACCCTGTTGAAGAAAGAACTTGGACGGTCACACGCGCCCAAATTTGCCGGCAACCGGGAACGCTGGATTGGCGTTGGCATCGGTTCGCTGACCGGCTTTTATGATGGTTTTTTTGGCCCGGGCACCGGGAGTTTTCTGGTGTTTCTGTATGTGCGGGTTTTGGGATATGACTTTCTCAACGCTTCGGCTGCGGCCAAGCTGATCAACACCGCAACCAACGTGTCGGCGCTGCTGCTTTTTATTGCCAAGGGGCACATCTGGTGGCATTTTGTGCTGCTGATGGCGGTGGCCAATGTGCTGGGCAGTCTGCTGGGTACCCGCATGGCACTCAAGCACGGAACGGGTTTTGTTCGAGGCGTTTTTTTGCTGGTGGTTACCGCGTTGATTTTGAAAACAGGAGTCGATGCCTTCCTGAAATAACGCAGTATCATCGCCCCCGAAGATCGACATGAACAAGCCGCAAAAATACACCCAGTCCAAGGAAAAGAGTGCCGAGTTGCTGCGTATTGTCCTGGCACGTATGGGCCAGCATGATGCGGCGTTTAATCCGCTGACTTTCACGGTGTGGTTCGAGTACGCCGCGGGTATCAACCAGCAGCTCAACGAGGCGATTGATGCGCTGCTGCAGACGCAACCCAAGTTGGGTGATGCGGACCTGTGGAATCTTTACCACTCCCACGTTGCCGAGGTCGATACACAAGCGATGCACCGAATTGGTAACGAGTTGCAGCAAGTCATGAAAACGCTCGGCTCCGCAGCGTCTGACACAGGCGGGCAGGCTGGCGAGTTTGGTGCCCAACTGGAAAGCCTGACAGCTGAGCTTCTAGGGGTGAGTGACACCTTGGTGTCTCCGGCGATGGCCAAGGCGATTGAGGGCACAGCGCGAATGCGCAGCGCCGCGCTGGCGCTGGAGCTGGAGGTCAGAAATAACCAGGTTGAAATTCAGCGTTTGCAAAGTGAGTTGAACCGGGTGCGTGATGAGTCGCTGGTTGACGCCCTGACACAGGTGCTCAATCGCAAGGGGTTCGAAAACAAGCTGTCCACGATGATGGCGCAACCGGTCAGCGCTGGCCGTGCGCATTGGTTGGTCATGTTCGATCTTGACCATTTCAAAAAGGTCAACGACACACATGGTCACGTCATGGGCGACCGGGTGTTGCAGGCCCTTGGCGAGGTACTCAAAAGTTGCCTCAGCGTGTGTCCGCAAGCCAGCGTGGCGCGGTATGGCGGGGAGGAGTTTGCGCTGATGCTGCCCGATAGCCGCAAGGATGAATGCAGCAAGATAGCCGAACTGGCGCGCACACGGACCAAGGCCCTGAAGATTCGCGACCGGCGTACGCAGGAGGTGGTTTTGACCGTGACGATCTCAGGCGGTATGTCGGCCATGCAAAGTGACGACGACAGCCACAGTCTGGTGGCACGGGCCGATGCGGCGCTCTACCAGTCCAAGCAAAACGGACGCGACCGCATTACTTCTGCCTGATACAGTGGTCAGTCTAGTTGGGCGCGACTGCTGCAGGCGTGGCTGAGGCTGCTGCTACTGGGGCAGCAACTGGTAATGCTTCGGAGGCGCGACTCGCCGGCCAGGGCACCTCAGTTGCAAGTATGGGCTTGCCGATTGGCGCGGTGGCCTGGCCTTTGCTGACGGCTGCCATGTCCTGCTCACTGGGCATGAGACCAAGCAACCAGTAATCAAAAACCCGACGTGTGATGGGTGCTGCCGACGCTGCGCCGAACCCCGCGTTTTCCACAATGGCGGCGACCACAATTTTGGGGTCATCGGCGGGCGCAAAAGCAATGTAGAGTGAATGGTCACGGT
>NZ_JAGPBB010000100.1 GCF_018063565.1 Rhodoferax sp. | reverse complement strand
TAGTCGTCCTTTTGCATCTCGGCCGCCAGGTGCTGCATTTCTTCCAGGCTGGGGGTAATCAGGCCGCTCAGGCCAATGATGTCGGCATTCTCTGCCTTGGCGCGCGCCAGAATCTCGTGCGCGGGCACCATCACGCCCATGTTGACGACGTCAAAGTTGTTGCATTGCAGCACCACCGTGACGATGTTCTTGCCGATGTCGTGCACGTCGCCCTTGACGGTGGCGATGATGATCTTGCCCTTGGTCTGCACGTCGCGCCCGGCAGCTTCGTCCAAACGCTTTTCTTCTTCGATGTAGGGGATCAAGTGCGCCACCGCCTGCTTCATCACCCGCGCGCTCTTGACCACCTGCGGCAAAAACATCTTGCCCTGGCCAAACAGGTCGCCGACGATGCCCATGCCGGCCATCAGCGGGCCCTCGATCACATGCAGCGGGCGACCGCCTTTGGCCACAATGGCGCGGTAGGCCTCTTCGGTGTCATCCACGATGAAGTCAGTGATGCCGTGCACCATGGCGTGGCTCAAACGCGCTTCGACGGTCACCGGGTGCTCAGGCGTGCCGCGCCATTCGAGCTTTTTACTCTCGTCCTTGGCGCCGCTCTTGGCGGTTTCGGCAATTTCGACCAGGCGCTCACCCGCATCGGGCCGGCGGTTCAGCACCACGTCTTCGACCCGTTCGCGCAGGGTGGGCTCCAGATCGTCGTACACGCCCACCATGCCGGCGTTGACGATGCCCATGTCCATCCCCGCTTGGATCGCGTGGTAGAGGAACACGGTGTGGATCGCCTCGCGCACCGGGTCATTGCCGCGAAAACTGAAGCTCACATTGCTCACGCCCCCGCTGACCTTGGCGCCCGGCAGATTGGCCTTGATCCAGCGCGTGGCTTCGATAAAGTCCACCGCGTAGTTGTTGTGCTCTTCGATGCCGGTGGCAATGGCGAAGATGTTCGGGTCAAAAATGATGTCTTCCGGCGGAAAACCCACCTCATCGACCAGCACGCGGTAGGCGCGCTCGCAAATCTCGGTCTTGCGCGCGTAGGTGTCAGCCTGACCGGCTTCGTCAAACGCCATCACCACGGCCGCGGCACCGTAGCGGCGCAGCAGCTTGGCCTGGTGCTTGAACGCATCCACGCCTTCTTTCATGCTGATCGAGTTGACCACCGCCTTGCCTTGCACGCAGCGCAGGCCGGCTTCGATCACGCTCCATTTGCTGGAATCGATCATCACCGGAACCCTTGATATATCTGGCTCAGACGCTATCAAGTTCAAGAAGCGCACCATGGCCGCCTGGCTGTCGAGCATGGCCTCGTCCATGTTGATGTCGATGATCTGCGCACCGTTTTCCACCTGCTGGCGTGCCACGCTCAGGGCCTGGTCAAACTCGCCGTTCAGGATCATGCGGGCAAAGGCTTTGGATCCGGTCACGTTGGTGCGCTCACCCACGTTGACAAAGGTGGCGCTGGGCGCAGCGCTGTCCGTGACGGGTGTCAACCCAATCGTCAGGGGCTCCAGGCCAGACAGGCGCATCGGCGCGGGGGACAAAATTTCAGACATACAACTCACCTGTGGGTAACGGGGTCAGGTGAGCGTCGTTGGGACAATCCAAGCCTGACAAACCCGGTGGGCCTGCTGCAACGCTCCTTGGAAGCGGCCGATTTTAGCGGCAGCCAGTATCAGGGCGAGATTGCGAAGGTGCCGGACGAGGCGCAACAGTAAACTCCCAGGGCGGTCACCAGACCTGTACCGTGGCGACGTTTGCGAATTCTTCGATATGACTGGAGGTAAACATGGCTGACCCTGACGTGGCAAGACAAAACCAGCTGCGCAATATCCAAACCCGCACCGGCAAGACCATCATCGAATTGCACGAAACCCTGGCCGCCAGCGGCCTGACCAAGGTGGGGCAGCAGCGAACTTTGTTGATGGAGCAGTTCTCGCTTGGGTACGGTGATGCCAATATGGTCGCGCTGTTTTTTGGCAAGCCGCTGCCAGCGCTGGACGGTCCGGCAACGGTGACGCCGCAAGGGACGGCCAGCGACCCTTTAGTCGAAATTTATTCAGGTGCCAAGGTGAAATTACTGCCGCTGCATGGCGCGGTGCTGGACATGGTTCGGGTCATCGGAGCTTTTGAAGCATCGCCGAAGAAGAGCTACATCAGCCTGCGTCGACGCAAGCAGTTTGCGATGGTCGGCCCAGCCACCAAGGATCTCATTGAAATCGGGCTCAACGCCAAGGCACTCTCGCCAGCGGCGCGACTCAAAGTCATGCCCGCTGGTGGCATGTGCCAGTACACGGTGCGCATCGGCGCAGTCGCCGAAATCGACCAGGAACTGCAGGGGTGGTTGCGAGTGGCTTTTGATCAGGCCGGTTGAAATGCCAGTGTCATAGTGCCGATCACTTGTTGGTGCGACTTCGCCACAGGCGACTCCATCAGGCGCTGATCAGCTTCAGGTCGAACACCCGCTCCACCAGCCACACCAGCGCCACGGCCGCAATCAGCAAGGAGCCCCCAAAAAACACCACACGGCGGTAAAACCGCGTGTGGCGAAGCGCAAAAATCAGGGGCAAAAACACCATCACGATGGCCAGCTGCCCCAGTTCCACGCCCAGATTGAAACCGACCAGACTCAGCACCAATGTCTGCTGCGGCAGCCCCAGCTCGGCCAGCACGCTGGCAAAACCAAAGCCGTGAATCAGTCCAAAGCCAAACGCCGCCAGCCAGCGCCGTCGGCTCACCAGCGGGAAAATGTTGTTCAGCGCCGCCAGCACCACCGACACCGCAATGGCGGACTCCACCAGTCGCGATGGCAACTGCAACACGCCGAGTGCCGCCAGAGACAGGGTGATGGAGTGCGCCACGGTGAACGCTGTCACCACCCACAGCACCTCGTGCAGCGCCTGACCCATGCGGTCCACACCCCGCCAGCCTTGCCGGGTGCGCACCAGCACCACCGGCAACAGCAGCGACAGCAAAAACAGCACATGGTCATAGCCGATCCAGATGTGCCAGACCCCTTGCACAAAAAATTCGACAAACTGCGCCAGTCGTGACACCTCAGCGGGCGAAAAGCTTTGGCGCTGGGTGCTGGGGGCCATCACGGTGGCATGCGTCAGGCCGTCCAGGTCAAGCCGCACCAGACCCCGGTGCAGGGCGTCCACATCAAACAGCAGCCGGTAGTTCAGAGTCAGTTCGCCACGCGCGGTCGGGCATTGCCCGGCGAGTTCCAACACGGCGTAGGCGCCATCGGTGTGACTGTCCACCTGCATTTGTGTGGCCTGCAGGTTGCAGGTATCGCCACGCGTCAGGGTCAGCGTCTGCAGGGCCCACGACACCACGGCTGCCTGCTGGCTGCGCAGCTCACCCCAGGTGATGTCACCGCTGCCATCGGCGTCGAGCCCGATGGCAAAGTCGATGTCGCGCAGCGCGATGTCCCATTGACCGCTCACCTGCCCGCCTTGCACGGTCAAGCTCAGGTAGCTGTCGCTGGCCTTGTGCGCCAGTGCGGGCAGGGGCAGCAAAAGCAAAAGAAGTAGCAGCCAAAGCAGCCAAAGCAGCCTTGGCAGCAGGTTCAGCCGTACTCGTTGCCCAAGCAGGTGCCCGGTCATGGCGCACTTCCAGGTTGGGCGGGTTTGACGGATGACGCCAGGGTCCGCGCCAGTTGGCGTATCTGCGGGTCTTCAAAGCCACTGCGGTTTAACCAGTCCAGCGCGCTTTGGGCTGCCCTGGAGTCCTGGACGGCCAGCGCGGCCTCAAGCAGCACGCGGGCATCGCGCGGCTCGAGCTGCACCGCATAGTTTTCGCGCGCCAGACGCAGCGCCGTCTTTGCATCGCCGCGAAGGCGCAACTCAAACCGTGCCTCTTCCGCTCGGTGGGTGGTGTCGCCGCGCGCGCGGGCGGCGGCAAACCGGTCCGCCATCATCTGCTGGTGGCGTGCAGCCGCAGGCAGTTTCAAGGTGGTTTCAGCCTCAGCCAGGCGCAGCAACAGGCTGTCTGAGGCTTCCCAACGGGCCAGCAGCCGCACCACCTCGTCCGGTTGGTGCTGGTCGAGCAAAAAGTCGCTCCAGGCGGCCAGAAAATAAACATCGTCACGTCCCAGCTGCAGGGCATCGCGGTAGTGTTTTTGTGCCTTCTGGGGCTGCCCTTGCCATGCCGCCACCTCCGCCAGGCGGGTCAGCAGCCACAGGCGGTTGCCCTCGTCGGTACTCAGGCTCAAGGCCTGTTGCAAAGCCTGGTAACCCGCCTCGAGCTTGCCGCTGTAAGCCAGTGCCAGACCCCGACAGGCGCCAGCCAGCGTGGCCCGACCCAGGCGCTGCAAGGCATCGCACTCGGCTTGCGCGGCGACGGTATCAGCCTGAACCAGAAAAATGGCACCGCGCCAGGCGTGTGCGATGGCGTGATCCGCGTCCAGCTTCAGCGCGCTGGCAAAGTCATCCAGCCCACCGGCAAAGTCATGCCGGTACTGGCGCAGCATGCCGCGCAGTGTCAACAGCTCAGGTGTCAGCGTCTGAGTAAACCGGTTCACCACGGCCTCGGCGTAGCCAATGTAGCGCGGGTCGCCACGGGCCATCGCCAGGTCAAAGTAGCGCTGTGCCAATTCGGTCGCGGCAGCAGCGTCTGCGGGAGCCTGGGCCACTGCGGCCCGCAGTCGGGCGAGTTCGCGCGACGTGCCGTCGCCAGCACGCCCGGGCAGGGTTTCAAGCACCTCGGCGTCTGCCGCGGGCGTGCGTGGCACAGCCTGCACAGACGTGGTCGCCAGCAGAAGCGCGATACCTGACACGACTGGAATAACCCAATTCTGGTAAAAACCTGTCAACCAAAAGTGTGGCATGGGTGTTGTATATTCCGCTGCCCTCCATTTTGGGAGGTAGCATTTTTTTAAAAAACCGGAGTTTACCCATGAACAAGTTTGTATCTGCTTTGATCGCTGCGACCTTCGCAACCGTTTCCATCAGCGCCCTGGCTGCCTCGCATGGCGGTGCCATGACCGACAAGGAAAAGGCTGAAAAGATGGAAGCCTGCAAAAAGATGGATGAGAAAAAGGCCGACGACAAGATGAAGGCCGAGTGCAAAAAGCTGATGGAAAAGAAGAGCTGATTACCTAGTTCAGCATTAGCAAGAGCGGGCCTGAGGGCCCGTTTTTTTTATGTGTCCGGTGCTCCCACGCAGACACTTGCTCTCACAAGAACGCGTGTTCCACTACTGTCCGAACCAGAACAGTGGTACTTGGCCGTATACGAACTGGCGACAGTACACGTTGCGCCAAATCGTCCTCGCGGTCCTGGCGAACTGCGGGCAAGACGCTGTATAGCCAACCCGTTCGGTCGACGGTGGATCGAAAAGTCAGCCATGTGGCGACGATTTCACGACCAAGAGTACTCGGACTCGACCAACAGACGGCATAACTTTTCGCTCCCTGATGCATCGACGCCTGAACGATTTACCTACTATTTACATATTGACAGAGGAAAACTTGCTGCAAATAATCGATATGTAAACGTTTCCTTGTCCCCAAAAACCACAAAGGAAACGTTTCCACGCGACACATTTGCGGAGTTGGCATGCCAAGATCGAGCCGGACGGTAACCATCAAAGACGTAGCCGTCAAGGCCACGACTTCGATCGCTACAGTGTCTTACGTCCTGAGCAATGCCGAGCGCTATATTCGCCCAGAGCTGCGAGACCGTGTGCTTGCCGCCGCTGCCGAGATTGGCTATGTCAAGAATGCCGCTGCCAGCAGCATCAAAGGTAAACGCCGAGGCATCCTGGCCATCCTCGTCGCGCAATTTGGCAATACCTTCTTCACCCGGATGTGCGTGGAAATCGTTTCAATTGCACGCCAGGAAGGTTACGTCGTCACGCTGTGCAACAGCGACGAAGACCCTGAGCAGGAACGCATCATCCTCGAACGGCTGGTCGCCCAGCAAATTGACGGCTGCATTCTGTGCCCTGCGCTCTCACGGGAAGAAAACACACAACTGCTGCGGCATCACCGCATTCCTTATGTGATCCTCGAGCGCTCCTTTCCAGGGTCGCAGACACAGCACAACTTCGTGGGCCACGACAATTTTCAGTCGGGCTATCTGGCAACCCGCCGTTTACTTGAAGCCGGCCACCGCCGTGTTGCTTTTTCTGGCTGGGATTCGCCTATTCCCAATGTTTGTGAACGAGTGGACGGTTATCGGGCGGCCTTACGGGAGTTTGGTGTACCCAGCGAGCTTGAGCTGGTGTTGACAGACGAACTCTCCGCGCAAGCCGGGCGGCGAATGGGTGCCAGGCTGATGGAATCAGGCGTCACCGCGGCCGTGCTCGCCCATCATGAAACCGCCAAAGGAACCCTCTTGCATTTTCAGGACAAGGCGTTTCGTTGGCCCGAAGATATTTCACTGGTGATGATTGGCACGCCTGAATGGGCCGGTGTTCTGAACCCACAGCTGACCTGCATCCAGCGCCCGGAACACGACATGGCTGTGGCTTCCGCAAACCTGTTGCTCAATTCAATCAAAACACCTGATCACCCACCTGTCAGCCAGCTCTTGCCCAGCTCGATACAGGAAGGGAAGTCGGTTCTCGAAGTTTCGTAGGTCCCGTAGTTCAAATGCACTGTTCTAACCACTGGAGGTATTGAGAATGAACACTCAACGTAATTGGCGTATCCCCGCATCCATCGCACTTGGCCTGACCGCCTTCTTGCCGCAAATCAGCGGTGCGCAGGCCAACTGGCCGACACAGGACATATCCATTGTCGTGCCGTACCCGCCCGGAGGTGGCACCGATCTCACCACGCGAGCCTTGGCCGAAGAAATGGGCAAGGCACTCAAGGCGAATGTTTCTGTGCTGAACCAACCAGGCGCTGCCGGCTCCATTGGAACGCTCGCCGTGTGGAACAAACCGCACAACGGCTACACCATTGCTGCCAACGGCTTGCTGGCTTTTTCATCTTATGCGGTCATGGGTTTAAGCGAAAAAACCTACAAGGACTGGAATATCTGGGTCGCCACGTATTCACCCAACGCCATCGTGACCAAGGGAGGCGACAGTGCCAAATACAAAACAATGCCTGATTTACTGGCCGCATTGAAAGCGAAACCAGGCGAAATCACCTTTGGTACCGCCGGAGTGGGGAGTGGCGGCTACATGGGCGCAGAGGTTCTAAAGCTCGGAACCAAGTTGCCCTACAAGCACATCGCCTACCAGGGCGGGGCACCCGCCATCATTGGGGGGCTGTCCGGTGAAGTGGATGTGGTTCCTCAACTGCTGATGGAGATGGTTGACCACATCCGGGCAGGCAAGATGAACGCGCTGGCAGTTCTGATGGATCAACCCTTCAAGCTCAGCGGCGCGGCCGACATTCCGGCCGTTACGACATCGGTTCCTGACGCAAAGCCATACCTGCCGATGGGTGAATCGTTTGGCATCATGGTGCCCAAAGACACACCGGCGAACGTCGTTCAAGCCATTGATGCAGCGTTCAAAGTCGCGGTCAAGAGCGACACCGTGAAGAAATTTGCCGCAGAAAAGGGATCTGTGATTTTGGCGCTGAGTGGTGACGAAGCCCAGGCCCATGTGGCCAAACTATCGTCCATCGTTTCCTGGACCTTGTTTGATGGCGGGACGGCCAAGATTTCCCCAGAAAAATTCGGCTTCCCACGGCTGAAATGATCTGACTGCAAGCACATGAGTTGACCGCCGGTACACGATCAACAGCGCGCATCGGGTGTCGGCGGGTTCCAACAAGAAGGAGTTCGGAAGTGGAAAAACAAACCCATTTTGATTTTGTCACCAGCATTGCCCTGATGATCTTGTCACTGGCGATGATGGTCAGGAGTTACTTTATTGGCGTTGAAGTCGGTGGTGCACTTTATGCGTCTCCCGGCATGTTGCCCATGGTGTTGGCGCTCTTGTTGCTCTTGACCAGCGTCATGCTGCTGCGGCGCAGCATTCGACGCATCGGTTTTGGACAGAATGTGGCCGGCTTCCTCTCCTGGTTCGACGGCTTCAGAAAGACCCGGATGGTGCGCGAAATGATGTTGGGCGCACTGTTTCTGGCTTCGTACACCTTCATTCTGGCGCCGCGCCTACCGTTTTGGGCGTCCACCTCGATTTTCATGATTCTTGTCATGGCCATCCTGAAAGCCACTTCCTTGGTCAAGAACGTGCTGATCACAGCGCTAGTGGTCGGCTCCATCTATGGCATCTTCAAAATGATCTTTCACGTGCCACTGCCATAGTCAAGGGACTTGCGTCATGGATTTTCAATACCTGCTGGGCGTGCTGCATTTTGTTGTGCAGCCGGTCGCCCTGTTCACGATGGTGGTGTCCGTCTTTTTTGGTCTGATTGTCGGCATGCTTCCCGGGCTGACGGCCACCATGGCCGTTGCCTTGCTGACCGGGCTGACCTACAAGCTCTCGAACGAAGTCGCGATTCTTTCTTTGGTCGCCGTCTATATTGGGGCGATTTCTGGCGGATGCCAGTCTGCCATCCTGATGAACATTCCTGGCACGCCGGCGTCTGCGGCAACAGCGGTTGATGGTTTTCCTATCGGCCAGCGCGGCGAAGGCGGCTTGGGAATCTTTGTCGCGACGATGTCGTCTTGTGTCGGCACGCTGACTGGCACGCTGTGTGTGCTTTTACTTACCCCGCCACTGGCCTTGCTGGCATTGAAGTTTGGTGCCTACGAGTTTTTTCTGCTGGCCCTGTTCGGCGTCATGATCTGTGGCCAATTAACCTCGGGCAAAGACCCTTTGAAAGGCTGGATATCCGGAATTCTCGGGCTGGTTGTCTCGCAGATCGGCATGGATGGCATGAACGCCTATCCCCGGTTCACGTTTGGTGTGCTTGACCTGATGTCGGGCATCCCGTTGATTCCGGTGATGATTGGTTTGTTTGGCTTCCCGGAGATTCTCTACGGATTGGTTTCCAGCACTGCCAGGCAGCAGGTCAAGACCACGTCACTCGAAGTCACAAGAGGCTTGGGCATCATCCTGAAGAATAAACTCAACATGATTCGCTCATCGGTGATTGGTGTGATGATTGGCATTATTCCAGGCGTTGGTGAGGACGTTGCTGGCTGGCTATCTTACTGGGCAGCGAAGAAGTCGAGCAAAACGCCCGAAATGTTCGGCAAGGGCGCGTTCGAGGGGGTTGTTGCGGCAGAAGCTGGCAACAATGCCTGTGTGGGCGGCGCGCTCATTCCGGTCCTGTCGCTTGCCGTGCCGGGCAGCGCACCAGCCGCTGTATTGCTCGCCGCACTTTGGCTGCATGGCCTTCGCCCCGGCCCCTTGCTGATGAGCGAGTCGCCCGGGTTCGTGGTTGACATCAGCGTTTACATGGCCATCAGCGCGATCACCATGGTGTTTCTGGCGCTGCTGGTCTCCAAGGTCACGGTGAGAATTTTGACGGTCAAGAGCACGATTCTGATGCCCATCGTTTATGTGCTGTGCACGGTTGGTGCTTATGTCATCAGCAACAATATTTTTGACGTCTACCTGGTGTTCATTTTTGGCGTCGTTGGTCTTCTGTTGCGTGGGATGTCCTATCCGGCAGCCCCCTTCCTGCTTGGCATCATCCTTGGACCGATGGCCGACAACAGTCTGCGCCGCGCGCTGATCCTGTCGTCGGGGGATCCATCACCCTTCTTCACCCGGCCGATCAGCCTGGTTTTTGCCAGTGCGATCATCCTGATGGCACTCACCCAGCTCAATGCTTTCGGCTGGCTTCGGAAGCTGCTGGTGCATGAAGAACTAAAAGAGTAGGGGAACCTGAAAACAAAATGAACAAATACCCGAAACTGCGCTTTGGCGTGATCGGTATAGATCACCGACACATTTACGATCAGGTCACCAGCTTGCGCGCCATCGGCGCCGAATGCGCTGGCTACTGGACCCATGACGATGTTCGCACCCTGGAGGGCTTTGTCGAACGATTCCCGGATATTGCCCGGGTGCCTGAGCGACGCCAGTTGCTTGAAGATTCGAGCATTCATCTGATCCTCTCCACAGCGATTCCCTGTGATCGCGCAGCCGTGGCCATCGAGGCCATGCGCCATGGCAAGGATGTCATGGTCGACAAACCGGGTATGACAACACTGGCGCAACTTGATGACGTCCGGCGCGTTCAAGCTGAGACGGGCCGCATCTTTTCGGTCAACTTCACCGAGCGTTTTGAAGTGCGCGCCGTCACCGTGGCGACCGAACTGGTGCGCGGCGGTGCCATCGGCCGGGTGCTGCAGACCGTGGGTCTAGGCCCACACCGACTGAACCGACACCTGCGCCCGGCGTGGTTTTTTGACCCACTGGCGTACGGGGGCATCCTGACTGACATTGCGTCGCACCAGATCGACCAGTTCCTGCATTTCACGGGCGCGACCGATGCCACGATCGTCAAGTCGCGCGTGGGCAATCTTGGCCATCCAGACGACCCTGGTCTGGAAGATTTTGGCGAGATTCTGCTGGCGCAAGGTCAAACCAGTGGCTACATCCGCAACGACTGGTTCACTCCCCACGGCCTGGGTACCTGGGGCGACGGGCGTCTGACGATTCTGGGTACCGAGGGCTACATTGAACTGCGCAAGTACATCGATATATGTGGACGCGCCGGCAAGGATCATCTGTTCCTGGTCAACAACGAGGGCAGCCGATATGTCGACTGCTCCACTGCGCCCTTGCCTTACTACGCCGCGTTGAGGGATGACATCTTTGAACGCACTGAAACCGCCATGACACATGCCCACTGCTTCAAAGTGTGCGAACTGGCGCTCAAAGCCCAACAGCAGGCAGAAAGAATTGTTCCATGAGCCCGGCAAACACCATCGGATTTGGCATTGTGGGCACCGGCATGATTTCGGCCTACCATGCCAAGGCGATCAA
>NZ_JAGPBB010000099.1 GCF_018063565.1 Rhodoferax sp. | reverse complement strand
ACCTCGATCAGGCGATCATCGGTTTTGTGGTAGAACTGGCTTTCGGCAATGTCAAAGATGGAGCGACTGACCCGAAACTCTTCAAAGATACGTTGCAACAGTCCCTCGAACGGAACGGGCCGCATGATGTCGCTCATGATGATCTCCAATAGCTGAGTGATAGGCTGGGCACACGCAAAGCGTGGTGTTCTGTCGCTTGTCTGCAAGTTTCGGGCCAAAGGCAGCGCACACATGAATTCGCACCCGGCCCATGACCCACCCCTTCACAACGGCATTGGCGTGCTGTGCGCTGCTGGTCAGCAGCGGTGTTTTCGGTGGCCCGGCTGGATGCGCGGGATGGACGGACGCAGGATCAAATCAATAGCGATAGATCAGTTTGATAACTTGCGGGGCCGTTTGAAGCCCGATCGGAAAGTGATTTGCAGCAGCCAAAGAAATACACCGAAGCAGGCCGATAACTCCGTAACCGCCTTTTTCTACAAATCTTATGATGAAATTCTGCTCTAGCCCTTATCAAATATGCGTAAGCTGCTACTGTAGTTGATTAGTAGCCAATCGAGAACCTTGTTGTCGCGACTTGTTTTTTGCCAGCACTCAACTGTCAATCACAGCGTGCAGCGATTGCAAAATGGGTTGATATCCCGTGCAGCGGCAAATGTTGCCTTCCAATGCGTCCAGCAATTCCTGGTCGCTGGGCTTGGGGTTTTTATCCAGCAAGGCCTTGGCGCTCATCAATACGCCAGGGGTGCAGAAGCCACACTGCACGCCGCCATGTTCAACGAATGCGGTTTGCAGTTTCTGGCCCAGGCTGTCTGATGCCAATCCTTCGACCGTTGTGATCGTGGCGTCATCGCACTGCGCGGCCAACACGAGGCACGAACAGACCGCGTCGCCATTCATGATCACCGTGCAAGCGCCACATTCACCCACCGCACAGCCTTCTTTGGTGCCGGTCAGGTCGAGTGACTCCCGGATAAAGTCGAGCAGGCGGGTACTGCCATCCACCTCGCCGCTGACGGTTTTTCCATTCACTTGTAAAGAAATTTTGCTCATCACTTTTCCTTGGGGTTATAGCCCGATTTGTGCCCGGACTTTGTTCATTTGGTCGCGGAAAATATTCAGATAAACCGGCTTTTTGTACTCAGCAGACCAGCGTCCACCAATCGCGTCTTCAATCAATTTCCCCAGCACTGTCAGCGCCTCTGCAACACTTGCGTCATTGAGCGCTTTGCCCAGCAAAACCTGTTCTACCGAGGTGAGACGTTGAGGCTTGCTCAATAACGCACCATCGACCAGGCGGCACAAACTGACTTTGCCGCCGCCGTCAAAGGCCAGCAGGCTGGTCAGGCTCAGGCGGGTGATATTCAGTGCGTTGCGACGACCCAATTGTTCATAGTTTTGAACCATGTCGGCGGGGGGGGCTGGCAAAATAACTTCGACCAGCAACTCGCCTTTTTGCAGCTTGGTTTCGTAGCCGTTGGTGATGAAATCAGCCACCGGCATCCGACGCTTGCCTGTCGCCGACTGCAGCACAACGTCTGCGCCATAAGCAATCAGCGGCGGGACCGAGTCCGCGCAAGGTGCTGCGTTAACAATGTTGCCACCGATGGTGGCACGGTTGCGAATTTGGTTAGACCCCACGGAGTGACACGCTTGAACCAGAAGCGGATAACGCGCTTGCACCAAAGGGTGCTCGGTCAATTTGTTAAACCAAACGCCGCCACCAATCACCACCGAACCATCCCGTTCTTCGATATGGCACAACCCAAGAAGCTTGGCAATGTTGACCAGGTTTTGTGCGGTGGACTTCATCCGTCCCTGAACCATCACGTCGGTAGCGCCAGCCACCGCCGTCACGTTCGCCTCAGTTAACATTTGCAACGCCTCGTCAAGCGAGGTGGGCGTGCGAACGCTGATGTTGTTCAAACGCAGTACTTGTTTCGCCACGTCAGAGGAGACTTGATGTTTGCACATCACTTTTTCGCTTTGACGCACCGGCTTTTTCAGGTTGTAGCCCAAAAACACTTGCTCCAGCGTGAGCGGCAGTTTGTTAAATGAGGTACCCAACGCAAAATTGACCGCATTGTTGATGGCCGCCGCCGCTATTTCGGTGGCTGGCTCACCAATGCTCTTGGCACCGAATGGACCATCGGGGTCATGGTTTTCAACGGCAAAGACATCGATCGGCGGAATGTCCTTGATGGTTGGCAGCAAGTAGGAGTCAAAGTTTTCTGACTTGACGATGCCGTGCTCAATATTGAAGTCTTCCAGAATACCGTAGCCGCAGCCTTGCGCGATGCCGCCACACACCTGGCCCTCATAACCCACCGGGTTGATGACCTTGCCCACATCATGCACGGCCGTGACGCGCTGCATGGTGATTTTGCCGGTACTGGTGTCAATGGCAACTTCGGCAATATTGCAGCCATAAACCCAGGTGAAATAAGGGCTGCCGGTGCCATTTTCTTCGTCCCAATGGATGTCGGGGGCGGCAAACCAGCCGTAGTCCGCCAAATTGACCGATGCCCATTTGGTGGTATTCACGGCTGCGACGAACGAGACACTGTGATCTGGCTGTGCCTTGTTGAAAATTTTGCCGTCGCGCCATTCGGTTTCAGCCAGGCTCTTGACTTTGATGCTGTCCCCGATGACACCGACGATGCGCGCCTTGATCTTCTCGGCGGCGTCCACCACGGCACGCCCGCCCATCAAGGTTGCCCGCGACGCTACGGTTGGGCCACCGTCAGCGATGACCGCTGTTGGGGGCTCGCTAAAAATCACATCTTTCAGGGTGACACCAAACGATTCAGCGGCGATCAGAGACATGGTGGTTTGCAGCCCTTGCCCGTTTTCAGCCACCGAAGTTGACACGCTGATGCTGCCATCATGGTTGACCTGAACCAGCGCAGTGCCGGTGTCAACGCCTTCAGCCCCCATGGAGCAACCACGGTAACTTAAGGCCAGGCCGATACCGTATTTGATGGTGCCACCTTCGGCATTGCGTTTTTTGCACTGCTCGCGTTTTTCCTCAAATTTAGCATTCGTGACGGCTTTGTTCAAAACTTCGCCAATAGAAACGACATGCTTGGTGAAGGCTTGGCCAGTGATGCTTTGGTCGTCTTGCCTGAGCATGTTGAGCTGTCGGATTTCGATGGGCGACATATTGAAATGCCGGGCAATTTCATCCATCAAAGATTCATTGGCATAGATGATCTGCGGCGAACCAAAGCCGCGCATCGCCGACGTGTAGCTGTTGTTGGTATAGATACCGGTGGTATCCACACGCACGTTGGCAATGTTGTACGGCCCAGCCGCCTGGACCACGGAGCGCCAGGTGACAAATGGCGTTGAGGCCGCATACCCGCCCCCGTCTGCCAGGATATCGACCTTGATGGCCAGGATGCGGCCACTGTCATTGAGCCCCACCTTGTATTTCATCTTGTACGGATGTCGTTTGCAGCTCTCGCGGATGGACTGTTCGCGGGTGTAAGTGAATTTGACCGGCCGCCCGGTCAAGGTCGCCATCAGTCCTGCGCGACAGGACAGGTGGTCAATCACATCGTCCTTGCCGCCAAACGATCCGCCCATCACGGCGCGCTTGATGTTGATTTTGGACTGGGCAATCCCCAAAAAGCCAGCGACAAAACTCCGCACACGGTGCGGGTTTTGCACCGAACCGGTAATCACCAGTGTTCTTTCCGTGGGGTCGATGTAGGCGGTGATGGTTTCAGGCTCAATATAGGCGTGTTCCTGAAAGCCGACTTCGTAGTCACGCTCAATAATATGGGTCGAAGCGGCAAACCCGGCTTCAATATCACCCTTGGCGGTGTGGTGGTGGTTGATGCGGTTGTTTTCGGCGTGCGCGTGAATGCGGCGTGCACCCGGTTTGATGGCTTCTTCGATGGTGGTGATGGGCTCGTAGGGCGTGTAACTGACCTTGATCATGTCAGATGCCAGGCAAGCCGCTTCGTAAGAGGTGGCGGCAATGACCGCAAGCACATCACCGTGAAAGACGATTTCATCTTTCACGATGGGCAAGTAATCTTTGACAATGACACCCACTACGGGGTTGCCGGTGATGTCTTTGTAGGTGGCGATGCGCACGACACCTTCTACTTTTTCGGCATCAGAGGTATCGATGGACACAATTTTGCCGGCTGCGATATCGGTGTAACGACACACGCCGTACAGCATGCCAGGCAGCTTGATATCGTCACCGTAAATGGCCGAGCCCGTTACCTTGGTAGCGCCATCAACCCGAGGAACCCGGTGGCCGAGTACGGTGGTGTACTCGGTTTTTCCAGGTTCAAGAGGGCCAGCGCTTGGTTCAATGAGTGTCGTGGTATTCATGCATACTTCCTGTCGGTGGTGCAAATTGCAACAGAGTCTCCAAACTTTCCCTTAGGTCGTCAAGCATATTCGATGCCATCGCATGGATCGACGTCGCGCTCACAGTTCGCAACCTACTGGCACTAATATTGCGTGATCGGCCTGTCGAATGTCCTTCAATTTGCAGGTTTTTCTTTGGAGAGAGCTATGTCAGACTTAGTTTCAGGCCGTGGCGGTGTCCATCCGGTGGACGAGATGCTGCCAACCGGCAAACTCGCCACACTCGGCATGCAGCACGTGCTGGTGATGTATGCCGGTGCGGTGGCGGTTCCTTTGATTATTGGCCGCGCGCTCAAACTGAGTCCGCAGGAAGTGTCCATGCTGATTTCAGCGGACCTGTTTTGCTGTGGTCTGGTCACCTTGATTCAGGCTTGGGGCGCAACGCAGTGGTTTGGCATTCGCTTGCCGGTGATGATGGGTGTGACATTTGCCGCGGTGGCACCGATGGTGGCCATGGCCAACTCAACCCCCGGCGCAGAAGGGGCGCGGCTGATTTTTGGCTCGATCATTGGTGCTGGTTTTGTTGCGACCTTGATCGCACCGTTGGTCAGCCGAATGTTGCGCTTTTTCCCGCCCGTGGTGACTGGCACCATCATCACCATCATCGGCATTAGCTTGATGCGTGTAGGTATCAACTGGATCTTTGGGAACCCGTTCGGGCCGACCGCCCCGAAGATCGTCAGCCCGGAACACGCCCAATGGTTGAACAACGTGGCCTCCATGGCCAACGCTGCTGTGACGCCAGCCTCCGGCACGGCCCCTCTGGCCACGGTGGTTCCCGCAGTACCCAAAGGCTTGTCGCTGGTTGGCACGATGGACAACCCCAAATACGCCACGCTGCTGGGCATTGGCGTGTCGGCCATCGTGTTGATTTCCATCCTGCTGATTTCGAAATTTGGCAAGGGGTTTGTCAAGAACATCTCGGTGTTGTTGGGCATCGTGATCGGTGCTGTTGTGGCGGTTGCCCTCGGCATGATGAATTTTGACAATGTTGCCAAGGCGGCTTGGTTTGACGTTGTTCTGCCATTCCAGTTTGGCGTGCCGATCTTTGATCCGATGCTGATCCTGACAATGACGCTGGTGATGCTGGTGGTGATGATCGAGTCCACCGGGATGTTTTTGGCGCTGAGCGACATGACGGGCAAGGAAGTGGGCCAGGTTGACCTGGCGCGAGGTTTGCGCACCGATGGTCTGGGTACCATGCTTGGTGGTATTTTCAATACCTTTCCCTACACCAGCTTCTCACAAAACGTTGGCCTGGTAGGCGTCACCGGCATCAAGAGTCGCTTCGTGTGTGTGGCGGCCGGTCTGATCATGGTGGTGCTTGGGCTTCTGCCAAAGCTGGCGGCCTTGGTCGAGGCCCTGCCAACCGTGGTACTGGGTGGTGCCGGGCTGGTGATGTTCGGCATGGTCACAGCCACGGGTATTCGCATTTTGTCGAGCGTTGATTTCAAAACCAATCGCGACAACAGCTTCGTGGTTGCCGTGTCGATCGGTATTGGGATGATTCCACTGATCGCGCCAAACTTCAAGCAATGGATGCCGCACGGCATGCATCCGCTGATTGAATCCGGCATTCTGCTGACCTCGATGTCTGCATTGTTGTTGAATTTGTTCTTCAATGGCTCGGAGGATCACCGGAGCGAGAGTATTGCAGCGGCAAAGATGTCCGAGGATTGATGACTCGTCGCTGCCTTGATAGTCACCAATCATCAAACGGTGACTATCAATTTGAGATAGTGACATGGATTGATTTGATAGCTACGAAGCGATTTCAATAACGCAACGGCAATCCCCGCGAACTTGCATGAACAGGAAATAGCCCATGAGTCGAAAATTGATTGTCGGTGCCGCTCAACTTGGCCCCATTGCGCGCAGCGACAGTCGCCGCGTGGTGGTCGGGCGATTGGTTGAACTGATGCGCGAAGCCAAGGCTCGTGGTTGCGATCTGGTCGTCTATCCGGAACTGGCACTGACGACATTTTTTCCGCGCTGGTACTTCGAGCAGCAAGACGAGGTAGACACATGGTTTGAGCGGGAGATGCCTGGGCTCGACACGCAGGCCCTGTTCGACGAGGCGCGTCGCCTTGCCATCGGTTTCTATCTCGGGTATGCTGAACTGGCTGAGCAGGACGGTCGGGTGCGCCACTTCAACACCTCAATTCTGGTGGGCAAGAGCGGTGAACTGATCGGCAAGTACCGCAAGATTCATCTGCCCGGCCATACTGAAAACGAACCGTGGCGGCCTTTTCAGCATCTCGAGAAGCGTTATTTCGAACGCGGTGATCTGGGGTTCCCGGCCTTTCAGGCGCAGTTCAACGAGCACCAGGGCATCTTTGGCATGGCGCTATGCAACGACCGACGCTGGCCGGAAACCTATCGGGTCCTCGGCTTGCAGGGGGTCGAGATGGCATTGATTGGGTACAACACACCGCTGCACTACGCGCAGGTGCCCGAGCATGATCATCTGCAAGCGTTTCACAATCACCTGTCTCTGCAGGCGGGTGCCTATCAGAACGGAATGTGGGTGGTCGGCGTAGCCAAGGCCGGCATCGAGGAGGGCTGCGACCTGCTCGGTCAAAGCTGCATCGTGGCACCCACCGGCGAGATTGTCACGATGTGTTCAACGGTTGAGGACGAGTTGATTACTGAATCCTGCAATCTGGACCGCTGTCGCGAAATCAAGGAAAACGTGTTCAACTTTGAGCTGCATCGCGAACCCGACACCTACCGGCTCATTGTGGAAACAAAAGGGGCCATCAAGCCTTTGTAGCCCGCAGCCCCGTTATTCAACCAATCACTGTTCCGGTCTTTCCTTCAATTCCGTCCTTGGCAGTTGTCAATTTGGTAATGAGTGCCTGACGACCCGGCCGAGACGATGCAAATGACAAGGCGGCCTCCACCTTTGGCAACATCGAACCTTTGGCAAAATGGCCCTGCGCCGCGTACTCCCGCGCCTGCTCGACGCTCAACCGATCCAGCCATTGCTGATTTGGCTTTCCAAAATTAATAGCAACTTTTTCAACCGCGGTCAGGATGATCAGCAAGTCGGCGTCAATCAGCTCACCGAGCTTGGCGCTGGCCCAGTCTTTGTCCACGACGGCCGACGCACCTTTGAGGTGATTGCCATGCCGGGTTACCGGTATGCCACCACCGCCAACCGTGATGGCGATTTGCCCAGCCCGCAGCAAGGCTTGCACGGTTTCTTTCTCAACCACATCAACGGGCTTGGGTGAAGCCACCACCTGGCGATAACCGCGCCCGGCGTCTTCCTTCATGTGCGCGCCTTTGGCGATCATCGCATCTGCTTCTTCTTTGGTAAAGAAGGAGCCGATGGGCTTGCTCGGGTCGGCAAATGCCGGGTCGTCGGCGTCCACCACGACTTGTGTGATCAAGGTGACCACCGGCTTTTCAATGCCCCGACTCAACAATGTTTCACGCAAGGCATTTTGCAAGTCATACCCAATGTAGCCCTGACTGAGTGCCACGCAAACGGACATCGGCAAAATCGGGGAATGCACAGAGGTCTTGGATGCAGCCTCGAATGCGACCTCAATCATGCCGACCTGGGGACCATTGCCATGGGTGATGACAAGTTCATGCCCCTGTTCGATCAGGTCCGCGATCGCGTTGGACGAGGTCTGCACGGCAGCCATTTGCTCGGCCAGGGATTCGCCCAGGGCGTTGCCGCCGAGCGCCAAAATAATCTTTTTTCCCATGGTGTTCAGACCCCAAAAGTTGAATTGAAAGGACCGTGTTGAACCAGCGCCAGGTCAAAAGGCTTGCGCGCCAAAAATTGCCCCGCACCGACTGCGCCGGTGAACTGGCCTTCGTGTGCGACCACTTTGCCACGGCTCAGGGTGGTCACCAGCATGCCCTGACACGTCATACCTTCGTATGGCGAGTAATCCACGTTGTCATGCATATCCGCGTGCCGCACGGTATGGCTAAGCCGTGGGTCGATGATGACGACATCGGCATCGGCACCGACAGCCAGGTGGCCCTTGCGTGGCCACAGTCCAAACAGCTTGGCTGGCATCGTGCTGGTCAAATCCACCAACCGCGAAACCGAAATCCTGCCCTTCATCACGCCTTCGGAGAACAGTAGCGCCATCCGGTTTTCAACGCCCGGCAGTCCGTTCGGGCAGCGCGAAAAGTCGTTTTGTGCCATCTGCTGGCGCTGTTGATACGGGAAGGTGCAGTGATCGGTGGCCACCGTGTCGATGCTGCCGTCAATCAAGCCGCACCACAACTTTTCGAGTTCGCTGCGGGGGCGCAGTGGCGGGCTCAGGATGTACTTCAGCCCATCCTCGCGCAGGTAATGGCTTTCATCGAGCAGCAAATACTGCGGGCAGGTCTCCACCCATACCGGCTGCCCGGCAGTGCGTGCCAGCCGCAGGTATTCCAGCCCCAGCCCGTTCGACAGATGAACGATGTAGAGCGGCGCATCACCAGCCAGGCGAGCCAGATTGATCATGCGCGCAATGGCTTCGGCCTCGCACTCCAGCGGGCGGCTGCGCGCATGGTCGATGGGCGTACCGTGGCCAGCAGCCAGCAACTGCGCACGCCGGGCAGCGATGGCGGCATCATTTTCCGGATGCACAGTCGCCAACGCCCCGATCTGGCCCAGGCGTGTCAAGACCCTCAAGGCATCGGTATCGTTGAGCTTGTGCCCGTAGGTCAGATAAAACTTGAAGCTGGAAATGCCCTCGACGTCAACCATGGCGCGCATTTCTTCCAGAATCTTTTCATCGACATGCTGGATCACGCCATGGAAGCTGTAGTCAATTGCGGCCTGACCGGCAGCGGCTCGGTGATACACCTCCAACTGATGGTGCAGGCTGCACCCGGCGGGGCCAAAGCCCATGTGGTCGATGATGGTTGTCGTACCGCCACAGGCTGCCGCCCGTGTGCCGCTGAAAAAATCATCGCAACTACGGGCAATGCCAACATCGATGTTGAAATGCGTGTGCACATCGATGCCACCCGGCAGCACGAAGCAGCCAGCCGCATCGGTCACTTCTGCACCTTCGACTGCCAGATCTTGCCCAACAGCGCTAACGCAACCGTCCTGAATCAACAAATCCGCTTGGAACGCAGCTTCGGCGCTCACTACCGTCCCGTTTTTGATGACTCGTTTCATTGGCTTCAGGCGCAGGGGTAGCGACCCGCCCAAACGACATCACGGTAGCCACGTTGGTCGGTGTCACCCTCTGTGCTGATCAATAACACCACCGAATCTTTATCCAGTTTGAACTGCCGCAACAGTGCCTGACGGTCGGGCGCGTAATGAACCGCGGCCAGTAAGCCCATGCCAATCGCACCAGACTCACCGGACACGATGCGTGGATCATCGTCGAGCGGGTTGCCCAGCACACGCATGCCCAATGCGGCCACGTTGTCGGCACACGAAACGAACTGTGATACGCAATTTCGCAACAGGGGCCAGCCAATCGGGTTGGGTTCACCGCAGGCCAACCCCGCCATGATGGTGGCCATGCGTCCGCCGACCTTGACGATTTCACCTTTGATGCCAGACAGGTACAAGCAACTTGCCAGCTCAGGTTCAACGACCACCGTGTGCAGCTTTTTGGCACCAAACACATCGACCAGATAGCCAAGCACGCCAGCAGCCAGGGCGCCAACGCCAGCTTGCAGAAACACGTGGGTCGGCCGCTCTATGCCCATCGCCTGCATCTGTTCGACCGCTTCGTCTGCCAGTGTTGAGTAACCCTGCATGATCCAGGTCGGAATGCGCGTATACCCTTCCCAGGACGTGTCCTGAACGACCTCCCAGTTGCGCTCAAGCGCGATTCTGAGGCTATAGCGGACCGTATCGTCATAGTTCATGTCGGTCACAATGCACTCGGCACCCAGCCGAGTGATGTGGTCCTGGCGCTCCTGTGATGACCCCTGCGGCATGTAGATGACGGCGTTCTGACCAAGCTCCCGTGCCGACCAAGCCACACCACGGCCATGATTACCATCGGTGGTGGTCGCGAAGGTGGCTTTTGGATAGCCGCTGGCACGGAACTTTTCGATGGTGAAATCAGCCATGTTGATGTCGTAGCGCTCGCACAGCAGACGCGCAATCGCATACGAGCCGCCCAGCATCTTGAAGGCATTGAGCCCGAAACGCTGCGATTCATCCTTGACCAGAACCTTGTTGACACCCAACATTTGCGCAAAGGCGTCCAGCGCCCGCAGCGGTGTTGGGCCATAACCTTTGATCTTGCTGTGAAAGGCCCGCGCCTTGCGGGCCTCTGCACGACAGAACGTGGGTGAGCTTTCCCCTGTGAAGTTGCGGTTTTCCGCAACGTCCAGCCTCATTCTGAAAGCCGACATGGCTGCTTACCTTTCGTCTGGGCGAATTACCTGACCCTTGGTTGAGCATCCGTGAGCAGTTGAGCCAGCACCTGAGCGGGTTTGGCGTACTTGCGCGCCAGGATCATGGCCGCGATGATGTAGGGCTTCCAGCTCGCTTCCTTGTAGGTGGCAA
>NZ_JAGPBB010000181.1 GCF_018063565.1 Rhodoferax sp. | reverse complement strand
GCCAGGTGGCGTCGTCGGTCAGGTGGATGTGTTCCGGGCGCTGGCCCAGCGTGACCTTGCCCTGCGCCGGGCAAGGCAATGCAAGACTGCCACCTTCAAAGGAAAATTGGCCGCTAGCGCCCATCCCGCTTGCGCTACCAGCTATAAAATTCATGGTAGGTGAACCAATGAACCCGGCCACATAGGTATTGGCGGGCAGGCGGTAGATGTCGTCGGGTGTGCCAATCTGCTGCAGGATGCCGTCTTTCATCACCGCGATGCGGGTGCCCAAGGTCATGGCCTCGATCTGGTCGTGCGTCACGTACACGCTGGTGATGCCCGACACTTGATGCAGGCGTTTGATTTCGGCGCGCATCTCCACACGCAGCTTGGCATCCAGATTCGAGAGCGGCTCGTCAAATAAAAACAGCTGCGGGTCACGCGCCAACGCCCGCCCCATGGCCACACGCTGGCGCTGCCCGCCCGAGAGTTGCGCCGGGCGGCGGTCCAGCAGATGCTGGATCTGCAACATTTCGGCGACCTGCTGGATTCGCTTTTGGCGCACCTCGAGTGGGACCTTGCGCATTTCCAGCGCAAAGCCAATGTTGTCGGCCACACTCATGGTCGGGTACAGCGCGTAACTCTGGAACACCATGGCGATGTCACGCTGCGCCGGCGCCACACCAATCACGTTCTTGCCGGCAATCTTGAGTTCACCTTCGGTCGGGTCTTCCAAGCCAGCGATGATGTTGAGCAAGGTCGATTTGCCGCAGCCCGAGGGACCAACCAGAATAAGGAATTCGCCCGGGGCGACCATGATGTCGATTTTTTTCAGGACTTCAACCGCCTTGTCGGCCTTGCCAAAAACCTTGCGGATGCCTGCGATGTGGAGAGATGCTGCCATGATGAGGGTGTCCTTTAAGCGTTTTGCTCTTAACCTTTGACCGCACCGGCAGTCAGACCTTTGACGAAATATTGCCCCGCCAGCACGTACACCAGCATGGTCGGCAGACCGGCGATGATGGCCGCGGCCATGTCGACGTTGTAATTTTTCACGCTGCTGGTGGTGTTGGCCATGTTGTTCAGGCCCACCGTGATGGGTTTGCTGTCGGCGCCGCTAAAAGCCACGCCAAACAGGAAGTCGTTCCAGATGTTGGTGAACTGCCAGATCAACGTCACCATCAAAATCGGCGTGCTCATGGGAATGACAATGCGGTAGAAGATGCGCCAGAAGCCCGCCCCGTCCATGCGCGCGGCGTTGACCAGTTCCCGCGGAATGGCGGTGTAGTAGTTTCTGAAGAACAGCGTGGTGCCTGCCATTCCCGCCAGGCAATGCACCAGCACCAGCCCGGCAATCGAGCTCGAGAGCCCCAGAAAACCCAACACCTGGCTCATTGGCAACAACACCACCTGAAACGGCATGAACACGCCAAACAGGATGAAGCCAAACAGCAGGTCGCTTCCCTTGAACTTCCACATGGAGAGCACATAACCATTGATGGCACCCCAGGCGGTCGAGATCAGCACCGCCGGCACGGCCATCATCACCGAATTCCAGAAATAGGGTTTGAGCCCCCGGCAATCGACGCCAGTGCAGGCGGTCGACCAGGCCAGCGTCCACGATTCGAAGTTGAGCGAGGTCGGCAGGCTCAGCAGGTTGCCCGAGCGGATTTGCTCTGCATCCTTAAAGCTGGTGGCCAGCATCACATACAGAGGCGCCAGAAAGAAAAAGGCCGCAATCAGCAGCACACCGTAAACGGCGGCGCGGGAAAGTGTTTTAGCGTTCATGGTGGTGTGTCCTTGTGCTTAACGCTCATGCGGTTTGGCGCGCAACTCGCTGTACAGATACGGCACCACCAAGGAGGCCACAAACGCCAGCATCATGGTGGCACTGGCTGCCCCCAGGCCAATCTGGCCACGGGTAAAGCTCATGGTGAACATGAAGGTGGCTGGCACGTCAGAGGCATAACCCGGCCCGCCAGCGGTGAGCGCCATCACCAGGTCAAACGCCTTGATCGACAAGTGCGACAAAACCAGAATGGTTGAAAACACCACTGGGCGCAGCACCGGCAAAATGATGCGCCAGTAAATCCGCGGCAGGCTGGCCCCGTCCATTTGAGCCGCCTTGATGATACTGTCGTCAATGCCGCGCAACCCTGCCAGAAACAGCGCCATGGCAAACCCGGCGGACTGCCACACGCCGGCAATCACCACGCAGTAAATGGCGGTGTCGCTTTGCACCAGCCAGTCAAACCCAAACGAGGTCCATCCCAGGTCGTGCATGAGTTTTTCAAGACCCAGGCTGGGGTTCAAAATCCATTTCCAGGCGGTGCCGGTCACAATGAACGACAAAGCCATGGGGTAGAGATAAACGGTGCGCAGGAAACCTTCGCCGCGAATTTTCTGGTCCAGAAAAATCGCCAGCAGCATGCCCAGCAGCATCGAGCCGCCCACATACAACACGCTGAAGACGCCCAGGTTTTTTAGTGCGATGTACCAGCGGTCCATTTCCCACAGGTTGGCGTACTGCTGCAGCCCGACAAACTCGTCGTAATTGGGCAGCATGCGCGAGTTGGTCACGGAGAGCACCCCGTTCCAGATCATCAAGCCATAGATGAATGCAAAGCCGAGTACAAAACCCGGGGCGATCACCAGCTTGGGTAACACGTTTTCAAAGGATTTCATCGTGTTTTTGCCTTTGAGTTGCTTGTTGGAACCATCTCTAAGTCACTTTTGGGATACCCACTTTGTAACCCGACCTGACGGGGTGGGTATTCCGCTGCGTTCGTGTCCCCCGACCGAAAGCCTGCGGCCTTCGATCTCCTCCTTTACCTCACTGCGCGAAACACCCACCCCACCAGGTCTAGCCGCAACTTAGCGTTTCGATGTCGCAGGTCACAGCGCCAAGCAGCTGGGTTGGGGTATGTCCCAAAGCGAAGTAAAGGAGGGGCCCGAAGGGCGGGGGACATGAGCGGCGGGTCGTACCCCAACCCTGCTGCGGGTTAGCGTGCCAACTGTCTCTTGCCCCCTCAACCCGGTTCCCAAAACACCCCTAGGGATGCCAATCAGGGAACCAAAAACCAACTTACTTGGTCGCAGCCGCCTTGGCGATGTTCTTCACACCGTCAGCCACCGAAATCTTGTCGTCATTCCAGAACTGGCTGAC
>NZ_JAGPBB010000180.1 GCF_018063565.1 Rhodoferax sp. | reverse complement strand
TTGCAGAAAGACACGACCATTCCCATGACGCTGGTGTTCAAGGATGCCAAGGGTGTGGAGACCAAAACAGAAATCACCCTGCCGGTTTCCATGACGGCACCCGGTGCCAAGCCGGCGGACATGCCTGCCATGGACCACAGCAAGCACAAGATGTAAAGACAGGCGTTTCTCCCGATGACAAAGTCACCGCATCGCAGCACGCTGCACCGCCCCTGGGTGGTGTGGTTGGTTGTGTTCATTGCGGTGTTGGGGGCCATTGCCCCGTCGGTCTCCCACGCCTTGGTGCTTGCCCGGGGGCAGGCAGCGCAAGGCATTGAAATCTGTACCACCCAGGGTTCCCGATGGGTGGTTGCCGACACCGCGTCGGCGACTCAGGACTCCGCACCCCAGCCCGAGCCGGTCGCCACGCTCGATCACTGCCCGTTTTGCCTGCAATCCACAGACCGAGTGGCATTGATAAACGAACCGTTGCCTTACCCCTTCCTGGTTCAGGATCGACAACGGGAGCCCACGGTCTGGCAGGTTTTTTTCTACTCCGAAGCGCGCACTTTCGCGCCACCGCCGCGCGGGCCTCCGGCCTTTTTCTAAGCTATTGAATTCATAGCGTTGCACGCCCATTCCAAAAGGGCTGGTTTCGTTTTTTATAGTGAAGAAGAGGTCCTGTTCATGCCATATTTCAAAGTCAATAAACTCTCCGTGGCGATGTCCTTCGCCATGCCCGCCCTGTGCATGTTGTGCGGCAACGCCATTGCCGCCGATGTCAAACCCATCACCCTGCCCGCAGTGACGGTCAGCGACTCCAAACTGGATAGCGCCGCACCCGGCGCCACCCAACTCGACAGGGCCGGCCTGGCGCCGCGCCTGTCCTCCACCAGCGACACGGCCAGCCTGCTATCCGACATTCCCGGCGTCAGTCTGTATGGCGCCGGTGGCGTGTCCAGTCTGCCCGCCATCCACGGGCTGGCGGACGACCGCCTGCGCATCAAGGTCGATGGCATGGACCTGATTGCGTCCTGCCCCAACCACATGAACCCGGCGTTGTCATACCTCGACCCGACCAATGTGGGCGTGCTCAAGGTCTTCGCCGGCATTTCGCCCGTGAGTGCGGGCGGCGACAGCATTGGCGGAACCATTCTGGCGGAGTCGCGTGCACCCGAGTTTGCGGCAAGCGGCCAAAGCATCACCAAGGGCGAAATCGGTGCCTTCTACCGCAGTAACAACAAGGCGCGCGGCGCAAACGTGTCCGTCATGCACGCTACCGATGCGTTCGGCATCAGCTACGACGGCTCCACCAGCAAGGCGGACAACTACGCCGCGGGTGCCGACTTCAAGACTTACGATTTCACGGGTCGTGCCGGGCGCAACTTGCCGCGCAACGAAGTGGGCTCTACGGCCTATGAGACACGCAACCAGACCGTGGGCCTGGCGTTCAAGAACGACAACCACCTGTTCCAGGCCAAGCTGGGTTTTCAGGACATGCCATTCCAGCTGTACCCGAACCAGCGCATGGACATGCTGGACAACACCCAGAAGAGTGTGAATCTGCGCTATGCGGGCCAGTTTGACTGGGGAGCACTCGAGGCACGCGCCTACCAGGAAAAGGTGGACCACTTCATGGACTTCGGTGCGGACAAGCGCTACTGGTACGGCAACGGTGTGCCCCCGGTGGGCTCCGGCGGCCCCACGGCGCTGTTTGGCACGCCCTGTGCCCCCATCAGTTCCACGTGCGCTGCGGGCATGCCCATGTTTACAGAAGGCAAGACCACGGGTCTTAACGTGAAGGGAGACATCAACCTCAGCGGGCAGGATGTACTGCGCGTGGGTGGAGAAGCCCAGCAATACCGCATCAACGACTGGTGGGCACCATCGGGTGGCGGCATGTCACCTGGCACGTTCTGGAACATCCGCGACGGCCAGCGCGACCGCAGCGCGGTGTTTGCCGAGTGGGAAGGCCGCAAGACCGCACAATGGATGACCCTGCTGGGCGCGCGCTACGAGCAGGTCACTATGGATGCCGGCGCAGCCATTGGATACAACCCCGCCGGAATGGGCTTTCAGGCGCGTGACGCCAATGCCTTCAACGCCCGCAACCACAAGACAACGGACAACAACACCGACCTGACCGCGGCGGCCGGCTACACCGCCAGTGACAACTACGCCATCGAATTCGGCTTTGCCCACAAGACCCGCTCACCCAATGTGTACGAGCGCTTCACCTGGTCCACCTGGCAGATGGCGGCGCTGATGAACAACTTTGTCGGCGATGGCAACGGTTACTTCGGCAACATTAACCTCAAGCCCGAGCAGGCCAACAAACTGTCGGCCACCTTTGACTGGCATGCGGTCGACGGTAGCTGGGGCTTCAAGGCCACACCGTACTACACCCAGGTTGTCGATTACATCGACGCCGTCCAGTGGAACGCCACTACCAATCTGGTGTCCACCTCACAGGTCAAGAACCAGTTCAGCGTTCTCAAATTCGTCAACCAGTCGGCGCGGATTTACGGGCTGGACCTGTCGGGCCACCTGCCATTAGCCAAGAATGCCATGGGTGACTTCGGACTCAAGGGCCTGCTGAATTACACCAACGGCACTAACCAGGATACGGGGGATGGGCTGTACAACATCATGCCGCTCAACACCAAGCTGGCGCTGACGCACAGGCAGGGAGGTTGGGACAACAGCCTGGAGTTGTTGATGGTGAAAGCCAAGGACACAGTGTCTGCGGTGCGCAACGAGATCAAGACCCCCGGCTACAGCCTGGTCAACCTGCGCAGCAGCTATGCCTGGAAGCAGGTGCGCCTGGACTTTGGCGTAGAGAACCTGTTCGACAAGTTCTACTACCTGCCCACAGGCGGCGCCTACACCGGCCAGGGCACCACCATGACCAACCCGGCGCTGCCCAACTACCCGCAGTGGGGCACTGCTGTGCCGGGCATGGGGCGCTCGGTATACGTGGGTGTGAACGTCAAGTTCTGAGCGCCATGACCATGAAAAACGATTTGCGTCACCGGCAAACACGCGATCTTGCCCAGCGCGAGACCCTCTCCAATACTGACATCCACACCGTGTGGCGCTTGGAGAGCGGCGCGGTGCGCGTCGACAGCGTTGGCGCTGATGGCTCGGAATCACTGGTGCGGCTGGCCA
>NZ_JAGPBB010000098.1 GCF_018063565.1 Rhodoferax sp. | reverse complement strand
ACGGATCGGATAGGGTACCCGGGACATTGAAGGGTGCAGCAGCCAGCGAGGGGCCACGAGCGCGGATCAGCACTTTCTTGGGCGAACTGCCCTGGATGATGAAGCCGGCGATCATGACGTTGTCGACCGTTTCGACTCTGCCTCGGGTGGCGATGTTGAGGAGGCGGGTGGGGTTGGCAGCTGTGACGGTGATGGATTGGGTGATTTGGGGTGCTGCAGCATAGTTGTCACTGCCTGATTGATCGGCCGCGACGGTACAAATACCAGGGATCAAGCCACTCACCGTATTGCCCAGGACTGAACAAGTTGACGGTGTGGTGCTGGAGAAGCTCACAGCCATACCTGACGTTGCTGTGGCGCTGGCAGTGGTCGTACCACCAATGCTCAAGAAGTCGGGGATAAAGCTGATGGTTGCGATGGTCTGACTGGCTTTGTCGACCGCAAAACTTTGGGTAACTGGTGGGGCGGTAGCGTAAGTTGCATTGCCTGCTTGATTGGCAGTCACAGTGCATAGTCCGACCAATGACCCTGTGACTGTAGATCCGTTGACACCACAGATGGTGGGTGTATCACTGCGGAAAGTGACCGGCAAACCCGAACTGGACGTAGCCGAGAGAGTGGCCGATACACCGATCGAGATCGCTGACATCGGGCTAAAACTGATGGTCTGATTGATCAAGCCTTCAGCACCTGTGTAGCTGAAGTTGGCATCTGACACGTCAAAGAAGATACTGTTGGCACATTGCACCTTGACCCGGGCAGTGTTTGACGAGCCAGCAGGAAAACTGACACTGGCCACGCCATTGTTGGGTACATTCGCCGCCAGAAGACTAGCAAGCTGGGTTAGCCCACCATCTATTGACAGGCCGATGTTGACATGGCTACAGCTAACCGGCGCCAGATGGGTTCCGGCCACATCCCAGGTGACGCTGGTACTGCCGTTGATGGTTTCCCCACCGTTGGGCGAGGTTAGCCGGAACGGCCCCGAGCTGGCCACAACCGTCAACGTCACATCATCGTCGGCAACCCCTCCGACCTGGTCACGCACCGTTAGGCGAAACTTCAGGCTGCGGCTGGTGGTGGGTAGTCTCTCGCCAATGTTTGAAGTCCCACTTAACAGTGAAGTGAGCTTTGGAAAGTAACGGGTTGCACTGCTGGACGGCTCAAAACTGCGGAACAGCGGGCGACTGCCATCATCGGCCAGGTTCAAACTTGTGGAGGCTGTACCTAGATCGATCTCTTCCCAGGCATAAGTGAGCGAATCGCTAACGTTGGCATCATTGGCACTGCCAGTCAGAAAGAATGGAGTCTGCTTGGGAATGGTGAAGTCCGCACCGGCCGATACGCTCGGCGCCGTATTGCCGTTGTTCTGCCGACTGCCGCAACTTGCGCCAACGCCCGAGCCCAGGTAGGTATTGATTTCGAAGATGCTCCCTGCATGAAAAACCGCATCCGAGTTAGACTGCAGGTTCTCACCTCCGCAAATACCGGCATAGGCCATGATAGAGCTGCCGCTACCTGGTTCGAAGGCGGTATCTTCCCAGCGATTTCCCCCACCGCAGGAGCCCGTCGTGCCGTTAAAAGTGTGATTGGCGCCAAACTGATGGCCTATCTCGTGCGCGACATAGTCGATATCAAAGGGATCTGCTATGGGGTCGCGGGAACCCGTTTCTCCTTGGGCCTTGAACGGGGACAAACAAACTACCCCCAAGTTGGCCAACCCGCCGCCTTCAGTGCTGAAGACATGGCCAATGTCGTAGTTGTTATTGCCAATCACGGCATCCAGATTCGATTGGTTATCGCTCAGAAGTGCTGAAGCGTCACTGGGGTCATAGGGATCAGTTGCGGCGTTGTTATAGACCAGGAGATGATTGTTGGCGATCAGCTCCATTCTGACGGCAAGATCGCGCTCGTAGATCGCATTCACCCGGCTTATCGTGGTGACCATGGCACTGATCGCGCCATTGATGCCGCCGTGGTAGCTGGTGTACTCGCCTGTTGCAGCCAGCGCCAGTCGATAGGTTGTGATGGAACCACTTGACCTTGCAGCCAGGTTCAGGGTTGAATTCAGTGCATCGCTTGTCAGCCAAGAGGGCGTGGCGGCGTCATGGCGGATGGGCGGCCTGCGCAGCATGGACCGAATGACTTTCTCAGTCGGACGGTAGTCATGCTTGTAGTAGCTCAGATATTGCCGCTGGCCGTATTCGCTAGTGCGGGGGTCGACAAACACGGTACCTTGCGGCGTACTGAACATGGCATGAAAGCCCTGATCGGTCAAGTCAGCCGCGCCAATAACGCCCCCCTTGTCGGTGTCAAAAAGTGTGTAAGTCTTGATATGGGGGTAACGCTGCGCCAACTCAGGCGCCATGACAGTCGACTCTAGAGCCCGAACCTGCAACATTGTCCCGTCGGGCAAGGGCATTGGTAGGGTCACCGTTTCCTGGTTATCCGCCTCGCCGCCACTCGACGTGGCGGATTTAAGTGCCAGGGAGGCCCTTGCCACTGGCTCGTCTAGTGTCAGCAAGGCATAACGTGCTGGCGCGAGTTTGATCTCGGGCGTTTGCGCCTCAGCGTTCGCTCGATGCTGAAGTGTGAACCACAATCGATCGGCTTGAATGTCTTGAGCCAAAGCCTGTCCGGAATGACACGATCCAAACCATACCAGACAGAAAACAAGCAGGTGCAATGAAAAGGTAGACATGTTTTGGCACAAGCGTCAGTCTTTCGGTGGATCGGAAGGCGGCTGAGCATCCATCAGGGCAATGCGCTGATTGAGGCGGCGCAATTGGCGCTCCAGCTGCGTTTGGGTAATGTCAGCATACAGTGACTTGACAAACAGCACAACCACCGCGCCCAGCAGCAATGCGGCCGGCGGATAGGTAATGCCGACCCAGCCCGCCATCTTGTCAATGAGTCCGGGCCACAGGCCCAACAGGGCAGCCAGTGCGGCGACACTGATCCAGAACAAGCCATGCAGAATGTAGATGTGATCACGCCGCAGCAGCAGCATGATGAACATCGCCAGTCCAAGGCCAAGGAGGCTGGTGGTGATTTGCAGGCTGGCCATCAGGGCTTCGGGCTTGCCTTGGCGTTGGCAATGGGTTGATTCATCATTTGTTCCAACTGGCGATAAACCGGGTTGTTGGGTTCCGCGCGAATCGCTAAGTCAAGGTCCTGCTTGCTTGCCGCGCGATCGCCCATTGAAAAATAAGCCAGTGCACGCGCGTAGTGGGCCGCAGACGTTGGACGCTGGGCGATCGCGGGGTTCAGAATGCCCATGGCCGTAACAAAATCCTTTTTGCCGATATAGGCCATGGCCAAACCAACCTGAAAACGCTGATTGTTTGGCGACTGCTGGATGAGGGTCTTATAGCTCGTCACTGCTGCATCAAAATTGTTGCTGCCAACTGCTGCTTCAGCCTGGCGAAGGCGTGTGAAGGTTTGGGCCTCCGGGTCTTGTTTGCGTTGCAAAGCCTGGCTGAAGCTTTCGTATGCCAGTTGAAATTGACGTTGTGCAAAAAGTGACTCGCCCTGGTGATAAAAGAGTGCCGCCTCCGTAAAGCCTTTGGCTTGGGCAGCCGCGAGCATCTCCAGTGCCGCCGGGTGCTGTTTGAGTTGCTGCAGACTCACGCCGATGTTGAATCTTGCCGATCCCATGGGTTCACCTAGGGATTCGGCCTGGTTGAACTGACGAATGGCATCGTTGTAATCGCCCTTTTCCATGGCCTCGGCGCCCAAATTGAGAAAAGGTCGCCAGCGCCCCACGGCATTGGCCGGTGCCACCAAGTCGATCTTAAGACTGGCATCCTTCCAGGCGGTGCTAGGCGTTTGCAGGCTGTTGATTCGTTCAAAACTCATGGCGGCAAGTCCTGCTGCAAGTAGAACACCCAACGCCATCACCAGACCATTGAGTGCACCCGCCTCTGCAATCACAACCAGTATCACGGAGAACAATAACGGCACGGCGATGGACCAGAGATAACTTCTGTAAAGAACGAATGGATCTTGTAACCAAACAGTGGCGAATTCAGTGAGGAACATCAGGCTGGGGATCAAGAGACAGAGCCCCAGTAGCCCCCATTTATTGCTGTGCCGCCACACTAACCACATGCCAGACAGCACCAACCCGACGTATGCAACAGCACCTAGCATGTGCCATCCCGCGAAACCCAAGGGAAACGTCGGCCTGAGATCAATGGACATCCAGCCCACATAGGGAACCAGCCAGATCAGACCGTAGTGAAAGAAAAGGCTGGCCTGGTTGATGATGCTCAAAGGAAAAAGATTCTTGCTGATGCCAGGTTGAATTTGCTCAAGTTGTGCCATGTGCGCACGGGACGTTTCGTCAAATACCTTGCCAATGACATCGGCATATTGGCTGTAAAGCACCATTCCAACGCCGCCCATTGCCAATATAGAGACAGCGGCAATTCGAACAATCTGCTTCGTCGTTGGGCGTTTGATATAAACGTAGAGCGGCACTACCAGCAGCAGACTTGTTACAGCAAACTCCTTGGAGAAAACCGCAAATACATAACAGACTACAGAAAATGCCAACCATTTGCGTTGGCTGGTGACAAGTCCTTTGACTAAACCCCAAAGCGCCAACGTTGTGAACAATGTCGCCATGACGATCGAGCGCTGTATCAAATATGCCACGGCGTACACCGCCACTGGGTTCAGTGCCCACAGTGCAACCGCCAGGCGAGCTGACGATGTCAAATGACCTGATGGAACGGAGTTATTGCCTGATTTCTCCTCCCACCGGGTGGCTTTGAGCAATTCGATGATCAGCGCATACAGCGCCAACGCGGTCGCAATGTGCAAAGCGATATTGAAGCTGCGCTGTTTGGCCCAGCCTTCGCCTAAAATAGCTTGAACCCATACAAAGCTGCCGTAAGAAAGTGCGCGCACTTTGAGCAAAAACAGCGATCCATACTGGCCAAAAATGGTCCCGTCAGATAGTCTTGCATCATCGAACAGCAACTGATTGCTCAGTCCGAAGCTGTAAACAAGGACTATTGCCAGTGACAGTGCGATCGCAAACAGTGCCGAGCTTCGTTGTGGTGTCATGCCTGACCCTGAGTTGTCTGGATTTATTGAAAAAACGATTGTAGATGTTTGCCTTGTTGAAAGATTACTTCTCACCTTTGACTTCGAGCCGGCAGCGCGTGCTGATTGGGCTACTGGGGTCGAGCTTTTTCTGCTTTTCTCCTGCTTGGGCAAACGTTTGGAAGGTGGTGGACGAAGACGGTGTCATACAGTTCACGAATGAGCCTCCCGGAAAAAAAGGGCAATTGGTGATTGAATCCAGTCCGCTCAATGCCGGCGTAAGTAGTTCGGGTATGGGCGGTTTGGGATCTGAAGTTTCGGCTAAAGCTGCCGTGGCGGCGATCAACGCCTCACCCACCTATCAGGCGGTTCAGGGCAGTTTGTCTGCGGCGTCGCAGACACATGGCGTGGATGTTGAACTGCTCAAGGCGGTGGTGGTGACCGAATCAGCATTCAACACCAGGGCGGTTTCACCCAAGGGTGCTGTGGGTCTGATGCAGATCATGCCCACCACGGCGCAGCGTTATGGTGTGCAGGCCGACAGGGGAGCCACGGTGTCGGCCAAGTTGACCGACCCGGAACTCAATATCCAGACCGGCACGCGTTACCTGGCTGACCTGATGAAGCTTTTTGGTGGTCAAACCGAATTGGCATTGGCTGCCTACAACGCGGGGGAGGGCGCTGTGGCCCGGGCGGGGAACCGTATCCCCAACTACAAGGAAACGCAGTTCTACGTGCAAAAAGTGATGGCGATTTACCGGGTGCTGCAGTCGCGCTCAGGCTGAGGTCTTTGCCGGCGCGACTCAATTCAGCAGGTAGTCATCAGCCCCATCAATTTCCTGGGCATCGATCAGTGCGTCATAGGCGGCGCGTGCCGCCAGCGCCTCGCTGGTGTAGGGGATCAGCGGCTTGTCCAGCGGGCGCAGTTTGTGGCGACGCAGCGAGCGCAGTTGTGACGAGTGCTCCATGGTGTGCAACACACGCTCTGGCTCCATCATCAGACTGAACGGGTTGATGGCTTGAAGGGTGGTGGTCATGGCTAACTCCTGCGGGGGGACAAACATATTTTGCTGCGTTTCAAAGCGTTGAAATGGACTGTATCCCCAAGCCAACAAAAGCTGTAGTCGGCATTTGGCGCGATCGCTTGTCAGAAGTTGCCTGACACAGCGTCAGCCCCGGTTGGCCAGCGGGTCAAATCAACCGGACTTTGACGCTTTTGCCTTTGATCTTGCCGGCGTTGAGTTTTTGCATCGCCTGCAATGCGATATCGCGCTGCACGGCAACAAAGGTGGTGAACTCGGTCACGTTGATCTTGCCAATCTGCTCGCGACTGTACCCCGCATCGGCGGTGAGTGCGCCCAGCACATCACCAGGGCGCATCTTTTCCTTTCTGCCACCCAAAATTTGTAGCGTTACCATGGGTGGTAACAAGGGCTCAGGGGTCTTTTGATTGAGTTCTTCTGTTTTGTGCCACGTGGACTCCACGCCCTGATACTGCTCAATTTTCCCCACCGCCCCCATTTCGTACATGGCCGCCAGGCTTAAAGCCAGACCCGTCTCGCCAGCGCGGCCGGTGCGGCCAATGCGATGTACATGCACCTCAGGGTCAGGGGTGATGTCGACGTTGATCACCGCCGACAGCTCTTTGATGTCGATGCCGCGCGAGGCCACATCGGTGGCGACCAGCACGGAGGTGCTGCGATTGGCAAACTGCGCCAGGACCTGATCGCGCTCACGCTGCTCAAGTTCGCCGTAAAGTGCCAGGGCACTAAAGCCTTGCTGTTGCAAATACGCCACCAAATCTTTGCACTGTTGCTTGGTATTGCAAAAGGCCAGTGTGCTGACCGGGCGAAAGTGGTTCAGTATGCGTGCCACAGTCTCAAAGCGGGTTGGGCGGGTGACTTCGTAAAAACGTTGCTCGATCAGGCTGACGACGCTGGCCGGTTCAACCTTGAGTTGCACCGGGTCACGCATGAACTGTCTGGCGATCTTCTCGATGCCTTCGGGGTAGGTGGCAGAAAACAGCAGGGTTTGCCGCGCAGATGGGCATTGCTTTGTGACGGTGGCAATGTCGTCAAAGAAGCCCATGTCGAGCATCCGGTCGGCCTCATCGAGCACCAGCGTATTCAGTGCTTCCAGGTTCAGGTAGCCGCGCGCCAGGTGGTCCATCACGCGCCCTGGCGTGCCGACCACAATGTGCGCGCCGTTTTCCAGCGACGCGCGCTGCCCGCGCAGCGCAATGCCACCGCACAGTGTGATCACCTTGATGTTGTCCATGGCGCGCGCCAGTCGGCGGATTTCCACCGTGACCTGGTCGGCCAGCTCACGCGTGGGGCAGAGCACCAGCGCCTGCACGGCAAAGCGACGCGGGTTCAGCCGCTCCAGCAGCGCCAGACCAAACGCGGCCGTTTTGCCGCTGCCGGTTTCGGCCTGGGCAATTAAATCTTTGCCGGCCAGTGCCGGCGGCAAGCTCATGGCCTGGATCGGGGTCATCGCCAGGTAACCCAGCTGCGCCAGGTTGTCCAAAGTGGCCGGATTGAGCGCCAGGGTGCTGAAGGTCGGGGGGGCAGTGTTTGTCATGCGCTGATTATCGACAGCGTACTTGCGGGTGACCTGTTGACCCGCAGGAATCGGCGACTCAGGTGCCAAAATGGCGAGAACTGCCTTGGGATTGCAGGGCAAGTATGGAGTTATTTTTATGCGTTTGCCCACCTCTGTCCTGCTGCTGGCCTGGCTGGCCGGTTGTGCCACGCTGGTATCCGATGTTCTGGACAACCGCTACGGAGCCGCCCAGACAGACCGGTTTGACCATCCCAGGCCAGTATTGACAGGGCTACCAAGCTATCAAAAAGACATTAAACCGATCTTCGATAACCGCTGCGTGGTCTGCCATGGGTGTTTCGACGCGCCGTGTCAACTCAAACTCGGCAGTTGGGAGGGCATCGCCCGCGGGTTGAGCAAGGCCAGTGTGTACGGCGAGCTTCGGCTGCACGCCGCGCCGCTGACCCGATTGGGCATCGACGCGCAACAGGCTTCGCAGTGGCGGGGCATGGGCTTCGAGCCTGTGCTCAACGAGCGCCGCGAGGATTCTGCGAACCAGTTGGCTGCCAGCGTGTTGTGGCGCAGTCTGGCGTTGAAGCAGGCACAGCCCTTGCCCAAGGTTGCGGTGCTTGCCGAGCGGGATTTTGATTTCGCTCTGGACCGGGCCAACCTCTGCCCCAGCCTGGGCGAACACGAGGTACTGGCCCGCCAGCAGCCGTTGGCGGGCATGCCCTATGGCCTGCCCGGACTGAGCGAGCCCGAACTCAATGTGATTCGAAGCTGGTTGCAGGCGGGCGCACCCGACGATGCGCCCGCCGTGCTGCCGCTGGCGATCAGCCGGCAAGTGAGCGATTGGGAGCATTGGCTCAACGGTGCCTCGCTCAAAGAGCAACTGGCTGCCCGCTACCTGTACGAGCATCTGTTTCTTGGCCACCTTTTGTTTGAGGGTGACATCCAGCAGCATGTGTTCAGACTGGTGCGCAGCCGCACGCCGCCGGGCCAGGCGGTGCAGGAAATTGCCAGCCGCAGGCCGTTTGACCACCCAGGCGTCGCCCGGCCCTACTACCGTCTGGTGCGGGATCGCGAAACCCTGCTGGCCAAGACCCACATGCCGTATGTGTTGAGCGTGGCGCGCATGGCGCGCTGGCGGCAATGGTTTCTGAACTCGCCCTACCGGGTGACGAAACTGCCAACGTATGACCCCGATATAGCCGCCAACCCGTTCAAAGCTTTTGCCGACCTGCCGCTGCAGGCGCGTTACCGATTCCTGCTCGACGATGCGGGCTACTTTGTCAGCAACTTCATCAAGGGTCCGGTGTGCCGGGGCCAGACCGCGCTGAATGTGATCAACGACCATTTCTGGGTGTATTTTGTGGACCCGGACATCGGTGCCAATGACGACGCGGCCCAACTGGTGGCCCGCGAGGGCGAGGTACTGCGCATGCCCGCTGCCGAGGGCAGCAATGCCCGCCTGCTGGCCTGGCGCGCCATGGCGGTTGCCGAAGACGCGTTGCTGGCGGCCAAGACAAGCCACATGGACCGCGTGTTTGGCACCCACCGCCGGCCCATCAATCTGGATTTTGTCTGGGACGGTGATGGCCACAACCCCAACGCCGCGCTGACGATCTTTCGGCATTTCGACAGTGCCTCGGTGCAGCAAGGCTTGATCGGAGACCCGCCCAAGACCGCATGGATCATCGGCTACCCCTTGCTGGAGCGAATTTTCTATTTGTTGGCGGCAGGCTTTGATGTCTATGGCAACACGGCGCACCAGCTTGAAACGCGGCTGGCGATGGACTTTCTGCGCATGGAAGGCGAAGCCCACTTTCTGATGCTGCTGCCCGCCGAGGCGCGCCTGGCGGTGCGCGATGCCTGGTACCGCGGTGCCAGTGACGAGGTCAAAAGCCGGGTGCTGGGAGGTGTCTACCGTTTTGAGGCGCAAAGCGGCATCCGCTACCCGCAAGGTGCCGACGCAAAGTTGCACCTGTTTGAGCAACTGCGTCAGCGGCTGGCACCGGTGCTGCCCCAGGGGTTCGACATCAATGCCGAGCCGGATCCGGTCGCGCGTGCCGCGCTCAGGCAACTGGCCGCGGTGCGCGGCCCGGCGTTGCAATGGATGCCTGAGATGACCGTGCTGCGCCTTGACACCGGCTCGCAGCCCGATGGCGGCAGCGGTGCCAGGTATGTGAGTCTGCTGCGCAACACGTCGCACCTCAACGTGAGCACCCTGTTTTGGGAAGGTGCCATGCTGTCACCCGATGAATTCACCTTGACCGTGGCACCGGGATTTGTTGGCGCTTACCCTAACGCATTGATGCATGCGAGTGCGGCGCAGTTGTCCGAGTTGGTCAAGGGCGTCGCCGCGCTGACGTCGGAGGACGACTTTCGTGCGCTGGTCGACCGATTTGGCATTCGGCGCACGAACCAGGATTTTTGGGCTGCCAGCGATGCCATGATGGCCGCCTACCGGAACTGGTCGCCCATCGAGGCCGGGCTGCTGGATTGGAGCCGGCTGGAAAACCGCTAATCCTGGTGGTGGTGACTATCGCATGGCAGGTGTTGCGCGGTGTAACAGCCGCTCAACGACCTGCAAATCGTCGACGGTGTCAATATCCGTCACGCAGCCCAAATCGTCCAATGGCAGTTCCATGGCCACATGGGCACCAACCACGCGAGCCGCCCCACGATCTCCGTGCAAGTCCAGCAATGCCTGTCGGCATCCCATCGCGAACCCCACGGGATGTCCGCGTTGCCCCCGGTAAACCGGCACAACCACCTCCGTGTTCATCAGCGCCGCCGCAACGGCCGTTAGGCTGCTGCTTTGGATCAGCGGCAAATCGGCCGGCAGGATCAGCCAACCATTGGCTTGTGCTGTTTTTTGCACGGCTGCGGCAATCGAGTCGCCCATGCCGGGGTGGCTTTCATCTTCAAGATGCCAGGGCAGACCGCTGCCCCGCACTGCGTCCATCGTATGTTGCAGAACGGTTTTGCCCATCAGTCTCGCTTGCAATTTGTGCGTGGCACCGCCGGACGCAGTAAAACGCACACCGCGACCAGAGGCCAAAATAATGACGGTGGGCAAAAGTGCAGTCACACGGCTTGCTCAAAGGCGCTGCCGATGACCGGCTGAATGGCTTGCAAAACGAAAGTGGGGCTCAGCGAATTTCTGTTCATCGGCGCGGTGTTGGTGGCTATCAAACTGATAAGTGATAGCAAAAATCTTATCACTCTGGGCCCTGTCGGCGGGTTGCACCTCGGTCGCGGTCACGGTCTGTGGTCTGGCCTGCCACGGATCAGCCAGGAGCCCGCAGGCAAAGTGGCTGCACTGGCGCTGGCATGATTCTTGTGAGAGCATCGTCATGCATTGACGTGCAAGCTCATGCGTCAAGCCAAGAGCAACCGCTGTTGAACCGACTTGTTTAG
>NZ_JAGPBB010000097.1 GCF_018063565.1 Rhodoferax sp. | reverse complement strand
ATTGACCATCCGCCCGATGTCAATCCGCTGCCCGCTTTGACCAAGGGTTACCTCTGCTTTGGCAGTTTCAACCGGCTCGACAAGATCAGTCACGAGGTGGTCCAGCTGTGGGCCAAACTGCTGTGTGCCGTGCCCAGCGCGCGTATGGTGGTGGGGGGTATGCCCCTGAAAGGCAGTCTGGAGCAGATCACCGACTGGTTTGTGCAGGGCGGTGTTCAGCCCGAGCGGCTGACGTTCTACCGGCGCAGCAACATGTTTGACTACCTGCAATTGCACCATCAGGTGGACGTCTGCCTGGATACCTTCCCGTATGGCGGCGGTACCACCACCTGCCATGCATTGTTCATGGGGGTACCCACGCTGACCATCGCCGGCCACACGCCGGCTGCGGTGTCCAGCCGCTCCATCCTGTCCCATGCCGGGATCAAGACACAGTTCGTCGCTGCCAATCCCGATGAGTTTCTGGAAATGGCCCAATGGTGTGCCAGTCACCTGAACCAATTGGCCGCGCTGAGAAGCGATTTGCGCGAACGCTTCAAAGCGTCGAACATGATGCAACCGGCAGTTGTAGCGGGTGGCCTGGAAGCTGCCCTGCGCCATGCCTGGCAGAGATGGTGCCAGGACCTGCCGGCCGAGTCGTTTGAAGTGACCCATGACAACGGCCACTTTGCTGTGACACACCAGGAAGCCTGACCTCGACCCACGGCCCATCTCGTGCCCGCTGACGGAAAAGACATGTCAAAGACCACCTATGTGACGCAGCCTTATCTTCCGCCCCTGGAAGAGTTCATGCCCTACCTGGAGCAAATCTGGGCCAACAAGGTGCTGACCAACTGTGGCCCATTTCACCACCAGTTCGAAGCGGCGCTGTGCGATTATCTGGGCGTCCAACATATCAGCGTATTTGCCAACGCCACCATCGCCCTGGTGACGGCCCTACAGGCGCTGCGTATCTCGGGCGAGGTGATTACCACCCCGTACTCCTTTGTCGCCACGTCCCATTCGTTGCTGTGGAACGGCATCAAACCGGTGTTTGTCGACGTAGACCCCAACACACTCAACCTTGACCCCGCCAGGATTGAAGCGGCCATTACCCCGCAGACGACCGCCATCATGCCGGTCCATTGCTACGGGCACCCCTGTGATGTGGAGGCGATTCAACGAATCGCCGACGACTACAACCTGAAGGTGATCTACGACGCGGCCCATGCTTTTGGCGTGCAGGACAAAAACGGTAGCGTGCTGCGGCATGGAGATTTGTCCGTGTTGAGCTTTCATGCCACCAAGGTGTTCAACACCTTTGAGGGTGGTGCCATCATTTCGCCCGACGAAAAAACGAAAATCCGCATCGACCAATTGAAGAACTTTGGCCATGTGGGTGAGACGACTGTCGTTGCCGCGGGTATCAACGGCAAGATGAGCGAATTCAATGCAGCACTTGGCTTGTTGCAACTCAAACACATTGGTACGGCCATCGCGCGGCGTCGTCATATCGACGACGCTTATCGCGCCGCGCTGCAACATGTCAAAGGCATCCGGTGCCTGGAAAAGTCAGGTGAGGTCGTCCCCAACTACGCGTACTTTCCCATCCTGGTGCAGGAGGGTTATGCCTTGACCCGTGAAGAGCTGAATCAGACGCTCAAGAGCCAGGGTATTTTTCCACGCCGCTACTTTTTCCCGCTCATCTCCGAGTTCCCGATGTACCGTGGTTTGCCGAGTGCCGACAAGGCCGGCTTGCCAGTGGCCAGTCTGGCGTCGTCGCAGATCCTTTGTCTGCCGATCTATCCCGACCTGAGTCTGGCCAAAGTGCAGGAGATTGCGGCCATCATTGCCGCCCATTCAGGCCCTGGTCCAACGTGAGCCGCGGCACCACCACCCGTCCCCTGTCATGAAGCTGGCCATCATGCAGCCCTACTTCTTGCCCTACATCGGCTACTTCCAGCTGATGGCGGCAGTCGATGTGTTTGTGCTGTATGACAACATCAAATACACCAAGAAGGGCTGGATCAATCGCAATCGCATCCTGCAAAATGGTCACAATGCAGTTTTTTCATTACCCCTCAGGGCCGACTCTGACCAGCAGCATATCGGCCAGCGCCAGCTTGCCGACTCCTTCAGACCGGACGACCTGATCAATCAGCTCAAGGGTGCCTACCAGCGTGCACCGTTTTTCGGGCAGACCCTGCCCTTGGTCACCTCCATATGCCGGCACCCGGAGCACAACCTGTTTGCCTACCTGCACCACGCGCTGCTGCTGACGGCGGCACATCTGGGCATCGGTGCGCGCATTGTCAAGTCATCCGAGGTCGCGGCCGATCATTCGCTCAAAGGTCAGGACCGGGTGCTGGCGATATGTGAAGCGCTTGGCGCCGACACCTACATCAATAGCATCGGGGGGCAAGCACTGTACGCTCACGACGCATTTCAAAGCCGTGGCATTGAACTCCTGTTCGTGCAGCCCAAAGCGCTGGAGTACCCGCAGTTTGGACAGGCCTTTGTGCCCTGGCTGTCCATCATTGATGTGCTGATGTTCAACCCGCAGGACGTCGTGCGTGCAGCCGTCGCCACGCACTATGCGCTGATCTGAACCATGTTCACCTGGAAGAAACTGGGCAAGGTATTCACGCCGCAGGAGGTGCAGGGGCGCAGCTGGCTGGCCGAGTTTGCCCAGGCTCCGGCGACCCTGGTGTTTGATGACTTCGTGCGCGTGTATTTCTCGTGTCGACCACCTGCAGATGACCGGGGCCAGTATGTCAGCTACTCCGCTTATGTGGACCTGGACCGGACGAACCTGTTTGGCATCCGGGCGGTGGCCCAGCAGCCCATCCTGCCGCTGGGCGGGCTGGGTAGCTTCGATGAATTTGGCACTTACCCGGTCTCGGTGGCACGTCATGACGGCGAAGTGCGGGCCTACTATGCGGGCTGGACGCGTTGTGAGTCGGTCCCGTTCAACGTGGCCATTGGCATGGCCATCAGCCAGGACGATGGCCAGACCTTTACCCGCTGCGGCCCGGGTCCGGTGCTCGGGTTCACGCCGGATGAACCCTTTGTGATCAGCGGCCCGAAGATCCGCCGCTTCAACGACCTCTGGTACTTGTGGTACATCGCCGGTCGCAAGTGGAAACTGGTGGACGGTCGTGCCGAGCCGGTCTACAAGATCCGCATGGCCTGGTCGGCCGATGGTGTCCACTGGACGCGACAGCATGAGGACTTGATCCCCAGCCGTATTGAGGAAGACGAGGCACAGGCCAGCCCCGATGTGTTTTTTGCCAACGGCCTGTACCACATGTTCTTTTGTTACCGCTACAGCAGCAACTACCGCAGTCAGACCGGGGGCTACCGCATTGGCTACGCCAGCAGCCGCAATTTGACTGACTGGCAGCGTGATGACAGCAAGGCGGGTATTGATGTGTCAGCCACCGGTTGGGACGCCGAGATGATCAGCTACCCCCATGTGTTCGCGCTGGATGGGAAGACCTACCTCGCCTATCTGGGCAACCAGGTGGGGCGCCACGGGTTTGGTCTGGCAGTCCTTGATGGCACGCTGGAGTAGCCCATGGCCACGATGACCTGGCACAAGCTCGGCAAGATCTTTGACCCGACCGCACACGCCCTGCCGCTGGCTTGTGAGCAGTTTGCCCAGTCGCCGCAAGCCCTGGTGTTTGAGGACTTTGTCAGGATCTATTTCTCGACCCGATCTCCGGACAAGGGCAAGTACCTCAGTCAGGTGGCCTATGTGGACATGCGCAAGAACCTGCGCGATGTCATTCGGGTGTCGGACGCCAGCGTCATACCCTTGGGTGGATTGGGATGTTTTGACGAGCACGGCATTTTCCCGGTCAACGTTGTGCGCCATGGCGACCTGGTCTATGCGTATACGAGCGGGTGGAGCCGGCGCGTGTCGGTCTCGGTCGAAACCGGCATTGGCCTGGCCATCAGCCGCGATCAGGGGCACAGTTTCGCGCGATACGGCGATGGCCCGGTTCTGAGCGCGTCTTTGCACGAGCCCTGTCTGGTGGTGGACGGGTTTGTGAGAATCATTGGTTCGGTGTTCCACATGTGGTACATCTTTGGCACTGGCTGGAAACAGTACACGCCAGACTCTCCACCTGATCGCACCTACAAGATTGGTCATGCCACGTCCACCGATGGCATCCACTGGGTCAAGGAGGAAGCCCGTCAGATCATTGCCGACCGGCTCGGGCCGGATGAGAGCCAGGCTTTGCCCTGCGTGATCGAGATCGACGGCAGGTTCCACATGTTTTTTTGTTTCCGGCAGTCGTTTGACTTTCGGGTCAATGCCGGTCGCGGTTACCGCATCGGCCACGCCTGGTCTGACGATCTGAACCACTGGCAGCGCGACGATGCCCAGGCCTTGCTGGACGTGACACCAGGCGCATGGGATGGTGACATGGTGTGTTACCCCCATGTTTTCAGGTGTGACGGGCAGATCTACATGCTGTACAACGGCAACGAGTTTGGTCGTTACGGGTTTGGCCTGGCGGTATTGCAGCCATGACCGGTGCACTCGTTTATGGACGCAACCAGGCCAGCGCAGCGCAACTGTTGGCCCACCTCCATGCCTGTGACGACGACTTTTCGCCCTCACTCAGCGCCAGGGTGCACGTTGACCGTTACGCAGAAAAAATCAGCCAGAACGCCGTCCGATTTGAAGCCTGGGCAGCCAGTGAGCTGGTCGGCCTGGTGGCCATGTACGCCAACGATCACGCCACGGGGGTGGCCTTCATCACCCATGTCAGCGTGCTGTCGACCTGGCAAGGCCGGGGTATAGCATCTTTTTTGGTAGCACAAAGTACACGCTACGCTTGGGCTAGTGGCATGAAATGCATCAAACTCTCGGTTCACCGGGGCAATGGGCCCGCTCTTGCGCTTTACCGAAAACTGGGGTTTACTGAAGACGGCTGCCAAACCAGCGGCACTGAAATACGCCTTTGTCAAAACCAGGTGACACACCATGCATAACCCGCGCGACTACAACGCCGAAATCCAGGACGCTCAGTCCCACCAATACGCTTATGGTTTTGATCTGGATGTCATGCATCCCTACATGCTCCGGTCATTTGCCCCGTTCTTCCAGCCGGGCAGTCTGCTTGAGCTGGGAAGTTTCAAAGGTGACTTCACCCGGCGCTTTTTGCCCTGGTTTGACGACATCACCTGCGTTGAGGCATCGAGCGATGCCATGGCGCAGGCCCGAGAAAAACTTGGCAGCAAAGTTGAATTTGTGAACGACCGCTTCGAGACCGTCACGCTGCCACGGCGGTATGACCATGTTGTGCTGACCCATGTGCTGGAGCATCTGGATGACCCGGTGCGGGTGCTCAAGCGCATCAATGACGAATGGCTGGCCGACGGCGGCCGGCTCTTCCTGGTGTGCCCCAATGCGAATGCACCTTCGCGGCAGATCGCCGTCAAGATGGGATTGATCTCGCATAACGCGGCGGTCACCCCCGCCGAAGCACAGCATGGTCACCGGCGCACCTATGCGCTCGACACGCTGGAGCGCGACGCGACGGCTGCCGGACTGCAGGTGATCCACCGCTCGGGCGTCTTCTTCAAAGCACTGGCCAATTTCCAGTGGGACCGCCTGCTCAAGACCGACATCATTTCAAGCGAGTATCTGGACGGCTGCTATCAGTTAGGACAACAGTATCCCGATTTATGCTCGAGCATTTTCCTGCTGTGTGAGCGCGGCAGACAAACCTGACGGATGGCCGCTACTGCCGCGCCGTGCGCTGATTCAGCGGCAGCGGCTGCGGGTAACTGGTGCGAAACGGGTTGATGTCGAGCCCACCCCGGCGCGTGTACCGCGCCAGCACCGACAGCTTGTGCGGCTGGCAGCGCTGGCTGATGTCGACAAACATGCGCTCCACGCAATCCTCATGGAATCCTGCATGATCGCGAAAACTCACGATATAGCGCAGCAACCCTGCCTGCTCGATCTGCGGGCCAAAGTAGGCGATCTGCACACTGGCCCAGTCAGGCTGACCAGTAAGGGGGCAATTGGTTTTGAACAGACGGCTGGTCAGCACCTCGGACACAGGTTCCTCATCAGTCGCTGCTGACAACAAATCGGGCGCCGGGGTGTAGCGGTCACAGTCCAGGTCGAGCCGGTCCAGGCTCAGCCCAGACAACTCCGCCACTGACTCGTTGTCAAACTGATCAACCCCGACCAAGCGCACACCCACGCTGCTCTGCACCACCGCGCCACGCCAGGCGGCCTCGGTCAGGTCGGCACGCAGGCGCTGCTGCAACTCGGCGGCATCGGCAAAATGGGTGCTCGCAAAGCTGCCCAGGTACAGTTTGAGCGACTTGCTCTCGATCAGATTGACTGACTCGCACGGCACCGTGAAATGCGCCAGCGCCACTTGCGGCTTGCCGCGCGGGTTGAGCCAGCTCAGTTCAAATGCCGTCCACAGGTCAGCACCTAAAAAAGGCAGCTTGCTGCCCAGGCCCAGTGGCTGACGCTTGGTGGCGCGGCTGATGGGGCACAACAGCGCCGAATCCGCAACGTCAGCATCACGGGCGCGCTTGTCTGGCGGCAACGGTTGGGAATGGGCTGAAGTCATTGCCCCGGGATATTAGCACCGCCTTTTCTTGCCCCAGTGGCACACGCACCGTGGCATCCAGCCCCCAATCCAAGCGGCTGCTGACACGGGGTATTCCGTCGGCCAGCACCACGCGGTTACGCCGAAGGCACGCGACGCCTGAACACCAGCCGCAACGGCTCGGACGCCGCCGCGTCAAAGCGGTAGCCCTCGGCGTCAAAGCCCTTGAGCTGCTCCGGCAACACCACCTGGTGCTCGGCAGCAAAGCGCGCCATCAGGCCCCGGGCACGCTTGGCGTGAAAGCTGATGATCTTGTATTGGCCACCCTTGTAGTCTTCAAACACGCAGTCGATAACGCGCGCCTTGAGTGTCTGGGTATCGACAGCCTTGAAATACTCCTGTGAGGCCAGGTTCACCACCACTGGGGCCACCTCACTTCGCAGGCGCTTGTTCAGGTAGTGGGCAATCTGGCTGCCCCAGAAGGCATACAGGTTTTTACCTCGGGCATTGGCCAGCGCGGTACCCATCTCCAGCCGATAGGGCTGCATGTAGTCCAGCGGGCGCAGCACGCCATACAGGCCACTGAGGATGCACACATGCTGCTGCAACCAGCCCAGCGCCGTGGCGTCGAGCGTGTTGGCATCCAGCCCTGCGTACACGTCGCCGTTAAAGGCCAGCACCGCCTGTTTGGCATTTTTGGCGCTGAATTTGGGACGCCAGGCCTGGTAGCGTGCCACGTTCAGCCCGCTAAGGGTGTCGCTCAGGTCCATCAGTTCAGCAATCTGTTGTGGCGATTTTTCTCTGAGAAGGCCGATCAGCTCGGCCGCTTGAGGCACAAACTGCGGCAAGGTGTGGGGCACATCGCCTACGGGCGTGTCATAGTCAAGCGACTTGGCAGGGGAAAGTAAAAACAGCATGAGTGGCTCCGGATAACAGATGACGCAGCTGGCATTATCGTGACGGCCATGATTAAGAATGGCTATGAATAGCTTATAAACAATGCATCATGAAAACGATAGGACCGGGCTATGATTCAGCCCATCGGATCAACAACTTGCTGACCGACGATTTCCCAACCCAACCTACCAGGAGTTTTTATGTCCTTGATCAACACCCAAGTCCAGCCTTTCAAAGCGCAAGCGTTTCACAACGGCAAGTTTGTCGAAGTGTCAGATGAGAGCATGAAAGGCAAATGGTCCGTCGTGATCTTCATGCCCGCCGCTTTTACCTTTAACTGCCCGACCGAAGTGGAAGACGCTGCTGACAACTATGCCGAGTTCCAGAAAATGGGTGCCGAGGTCTATATCGTCACCACTGACACCCATTTCTCCCACAAGGTGTGGCACGAAACATCGCCCGCGGTGGGCAAGGCCAAGTTCCCGCTGGTGGGTGACCCCACCCACACCCTGAGCAACGCGTTTAACGTGCACATTCCCGCTGCCGGTCTGGCGCTGCGTGGCACCTTTGTGATCAATCCCGATGGCGTGATCAAGACCCTGGAAGTGCATGACAACGCCATCGCCCGTGATGTGAAAGAAACCCTGCGCAAATTGAAAGCTGCCCAATACGTGGCCAGCCATCCAGGTGAAGTTTGCCCGGCCAAGTGGAACGATGGTGCCAAGACCATTGCGCCATCGATCGACCTCGTCGGCAAGATCTAAGTCACTCCCTTTGCGGCAAGGAGCCCGTAGGCGGGCTCCCACAAGCCGGACAGCGACAAGGAGCGCTTGCCCTTGCCGTCCGGCTTTTTTATTGCCGAAAACTGCCTACAGCCCAATATTCAAAAGCACTTTTAGCTATCTAATTCATAATATATCAGGACACCCATCATGCTCACCCAAGATCTGAAAACACAACTGGCTGCTTACCTGGAACGTGTGTCCCAGCCTTTCGAGCTGGTGGCAAGCCTGGACAACAGCGAAACCAGCCGCGACATGGGGGAGCTGCTGGAAACCATTCAAAGCCTGCGGGCCGACAAGATCAGCCTGCGCCTGGACGGCACAGACGCCCGCACGCCGTCATTTACTTTGCAACGGTCCGGCTCGACCAACAGCCTGCGCTTTGCCGGCCTGCCCTTGGGTCATGAGTTCACCTCGCTGGTACTGGCGCTGCTGTGGACCGGCGGCCATCCGCCCAAGGTGGAGCAGGACGTGATCGACCAGATCAAGGCACTGGACGGCGACTTCAATTTTGAGGTCTACATGTCCCTGACCTGCCATAACTGCCCCGACGTGGTGCAGGCCCTGAGCCTGATGGCGATACTCAACCCCAAGATCAAGACCGTAGTCATCGAAGGCGGTGCTTTCCAGGAGGAAGTGACCCGGCGCCAGATCATGGCTGTGCCGATTGTTTTCCTCAATGGTGAAGATTTTGGTTCCGGCCGCATGACGCTGGAAGAAATTGTGGCCAAGCTCGACACCGGCGCGGCCGCGCGGGACGCCGCCAAACTCAGCGCGCAAGCGCCGTATGACGTGCTCATCGTCGGCGGCGGACCAGCCGGTGCAGCGGCGGCGGTGTACGCAGCGCGCAAAGGCATTCGCACCGGCATTGCTGCCGAGCGCTTTGGCGGCCAAGTCAACGACACCATGGGCATCGAGAACTTCATTTCTGTCACCGAAACCACAGGACCGAAGTTTGCTGCGGCCCTGGAAGCGCACGTCAGGTCTTACAACGTCAACCTCATGAATGGCCAGAAGGCCGACAAGCTGATCCCGGCAGCGCAGCCGGGGGGCCTGATCGAGCTGCAACTGGCCAATGGCGGCTCGCTCAAGAGCAAAACCGTCATTCTGAGCACCGGCGCGCGCTGGCGCAATGTGAATGTGCCCGGCGAAGCCGAGTACCGCAACAAGGGCGTGGCCTACTGTCCGCACTGCGACGGCCCACTGTTCAAGGGCAAGCGCGTGGGCGTGATTGGCGGTGGCAACTCGGGCGTGGAAGCGGCGATTGACCTGGCCGGCATCGTCGAGCACGTCACGCTGATCGAGTTTGACACCAAGCTGCGTGCCGATGCCGTGCTGGTGGACAAGCTCAAAAGCCTGCCCAACACCACCATCATCGTCAACGCCCAAACCACCGAAATCACCGGTGACGGCAGCAAGATGAATGGCCTGACCTACAAGGACCGCGCCAGTGGCGACATTCACCACTTGGAGATGGCCGGCGTGTTTGTGCAAATTGGCCTGGTGCCCAACACCGAATGGCTCAAGGGCACGCTGGAGCTGTCGCGCCACGGTGAAATCGTGGTCGATGCCAAGGGCCAGACCAACTTGCCCGGCGTGTATGCGGCAGGCGACTGCACCACGGTGCCGTTCAAGCAAATCATCATTGCCACGGGCGATGGGGCCAAAGCGGCTTTGAGTGCGTTTGACCATCTGATGCGTATGCCGGCGGTGGCGACACCGGTTGTTGCGACGCCAGCGGTGGCTGCGAAGCCCGAACTGGCCACGGCATAAACAGTGTTGGCCCGGTGCCTTGACCCTGGGCTGGCTCGGTAAAATCGGGCCAGCCCCTCCATTTCTATATTTAGAGCGGCACCGATGGGTGCCGTTCGTCATTATTGGCACCATCCCATGTCCGACACACCGCAGCAACCTGGCCTCAACAGTCTGTCCAAATCCTTTGAGCCCGCCGCCCTGGAGGCGCAATGGGGACCCGAGTGGGAAAAACGCGGATACGGTGTGGCTGGTTTCCGCGGCACGGGGACACCTGACGCGGCAACAGCGGAGCAGGGAAACAACTTCTGCATCCAGTTGCCCCCGCCCAACGTGACAGGCACGCTGCACATGGGCCACGCGTTTAACCAGACCATCATGGATAGCCTGACGCGTTATCACCGCATGATGGGCTTCAACACCGCCTGGATTCCCGGCACCGACCACGCCGGCATTGCGACACAAATCGTGGTGGAACGCCAGTTGCAAGCCCAAGGCATCAGCCGCCACGACATGGGACCAATACCCGCCGAAGCCCGTAAAAACTTCGTGAGCAAAGTCTGGGAGTGGAAAGAAAAGAGTGGCAACACCATCACCACCCAAATGCGCCGCATGGGCGACAGCGTGGACTGGAGTCGCGAGTACTTCACCATGGACGACAAACTGTCGCAAACGGTGACCGAAACCTTTGTGCGCCTGTACGAGCAGGGTCTGATCTACCGTGGCAAACGCCTGGTCAACTGGGACCCGGTGCTGATGAGCGCGGTGAGCGATCTGGAAGTGGAGAGCGAAGAAGAAGACGGCAGCCTGTGGCACATCCTCTACCCCTTTGCCGACGGCCCGCAGTTGGTCAACGGCGAACTCGCCCCAGGCTTGGTGGTGGCCACGACGCGGCCTGAGACCATGCTGGGCGACGTGGCCGCGATGGTGCACCCCGAAGACGAGCGCTACACGCATCTGATTGGCAAACAGGTGACGCTGCCGCTGTGCAACCGGAATATTCCGATCATTGCCGACGACTACGTGGACAAGGC
>NZ_JAGPBB010000096.1 GCF_018063565.1 Rhodoferax sp. | reverse complement strand
AAGGACGGCCGGGCCAATGAAGGCCATGCCTGTGTGAAGGGCCGCTTTGCCTGGGGCTACGCCACGCACAAGGATCGCATTACTCGGCCGATGATCCGCCAGAGCATCCACCACGCCTGGCAGGAAGTCAGTTGGGACGAGGCCCTCAACCATGCCGCCCGTGAGTTCAGGCGCATTCAGGCCACGGATGGCGTGGATGCTGTCGGTGGCATCACCTCGTCGCGCTGCACCAACGAAGAGGTTTACCTGGTGCAAAAGCTGATTCGTGCGGCTTTTGGCAACAACAACGTCGATACCTGCGCGCGCGTTTGCCATTCGCCCACCGGTTACGGTATGGGAGAAACTTTTGGCACCTCGGCGGGCACGCAGACCTTCAAGTCGGTGGAGCAGGCTGATGTGGTGCTGGTGATGGGTGCCAACCCAAGCGCCGCGCATCCGGTGTTTGCCTCGCGCATGAAGCGCCGCTTGCGCCAGGGGGCGCAACTGATCGTCATTGACCCGCGCGAAATCGATCTGGTTGATTCGCCCCATGTTCAGGCCGCGCACCATCTGGCGCTCAAACCCGGCACCAACGTGGCGGTGATCACCGCGCTGGCGCATGTGGTGGTGACCGAGGGGCTTGTGAACGAAGACTTTGTGGCCGAGCGTTGCGATACCAAGAGTTTCAACGAGTGGCGTGCTTTTGTGGCGCGGCACGACAACTCGCCCGAAGCCTTCGAAGCGGCGACCGGGGTGCCTGCCAGCGAGGTACGCGCGGCCGCCCGGTTGTTTGCTGCCGGCCCGAACTCGGCCATCTACTACGGTTTGGGCGTGACCGAGCACGCCCAGGGCTCGACCACCGTGATTGGCATCTGCAATCTGGCCATGGCCTGCGGCATGATCGGGCGTGAAGGCGTGGGTGTGAACCCGTTGCGCGGCCAGAACAACGTGCAGGGCAGTTGCGACATGGGCAGTTTTCCGCACGACCTGCCGGGCTACCGGCATATTTCCAACACCCAGGTGCGCGAACAGTTCAACCAGGCCTGGGGCGTCACGCTCAACTCCGAGCCGGGTTTGCGCATTCCCAACATGTTCGATGCCGCGCTGGGTGGCAGTTTCAAGGGCCTGTACTGCGTGGGTGAAGACATTGTGCAGTCGGACCCCGATACCCAGCATGTCGTGGCAGCACTGGAAAAAATGGAATGCATCGTGGTGCAGGACATTTTTCTCAACGAAACCGCCAAGTACGCGCATGTGCTGCTGCCAGGCAGTTCGTTCCTGGAGAAAGACGGCACCTTCACCAATGCTGAGCGCCGTATCTCGCGGGTGCGCCGGGTCATGCCACCGCTGGCCGGTCTGGCCGACTGGGAAGTGACGATGAAGTTGTCCAACGCGCTGGGGTACACCATGAGCTATACGCACCCAGAGCAGATCATGCAGGAAATCGCGGCGTTGACACCTTCGTTTCACGGTGTCACCTACGCCAAAATCGACCAGCATGGCAGCATTCAATGGCCTTGCAACGACAACACGGTCGAATCCGGCACCGCGCTCATGCACACGTCGGCATTTGTGCGCGGCAAAGGCAAGTTTTTCAACACCCAGTATGTGGCCACCGACGAGAAGGTGACGCGCAAGTACCCCTTGATTCTGACCACCGGGCGTGTCCTGAGCCAGTACAACGTGGGTGCGCAAACCCGGCGCACCGAAAACAGCCAGTTCTACAGTGAAGATCGGCTGGAAATTCATCCGCACGATGCCCAAGAGCGCGGCATCAAGCCCGACGATTGGGTTGGCATCGTCAGCCGCGCCGGGCAGACCGTGCTGCGTGCCGAGGTCACCGAGCGCATTCAGCCCGGCGTGGTCTACACCACCTTCCACTTCCCCGAGTCGGGGGCCAATGTCATCACCACCGACAACTCCGACTGGGCCACCAACTGTCCGGAATACAAAGTGACGGCGGTGCAGGTGATGCCGGTGGCGCAGCCCTCCGAGTGGCAGAAGTCGTACCAGCGCTTCCACGCCGAGCAACTGGCGCTGGCTCAGAGGCAGGCGGAGCCACCACCGACTGGCCGTGCCAATGCGCCGGTCAGCGCAGGCTGAGGTGGCCACCGTATGGACATGTCCGTCAAACCCATGCCTGCTGAACTGAGCTATCGCTGTGTCGAGGTGGTGGGTTTGCGCGCCGGCCAGCGCCTGTATGGGCAGGATCACGTGGCCGAAGAAGCGGCAGTGGCGCTGGAGTTCAACGGCATCTCGCACGCGGTGATGTTGGCCACACCGGTCGAACTGGAAGACTTTGCCTGCGGCTTTGCGCTGACCGAAGGCATTGTGGACAGTCTGGCGCAAGTGCTTGACTGCGACGTGAGCGCCTCGGCGCAGGGCTACACCGTGCATCTGCGCATTGCAGCGGGCTGCTTTGCGCGGCTGAAAGATCAGCGCCGCAACCTGACCGGGCGCACCGGCTGTGGCTTGTGCGGTACCGAAAGCCTGGCCCACGCACTGCGTCCGGTCCGGCCCCTGGCGCCGCGCTGCAGCTTTACCGCCACCGCACTGCGCTGCGCCGAGGCCAGCTTGCGTGGGCGGCAAGGGCTGCTGTCGGTCACCGGGGCCACCCATGCCGCCGCCTGGTGCAGTGCCATCGGCCAGATTGCCCTGCTGCGCGAAGATGTGGGCCGCCACAATGCACTCGACAAGCTGATCGGCGCGCTGCTGCGCAGCAAAACCGATCCGTCCAGAGGTTTTGTCGTGGTGACCAGCCGGGCCAGTGTCGAGATGGTGCAAAAAGCCGCCGCCGCGGGCATCGGTTTGCTGGCTGCGGTGTCAGGCGTGACCGGCTTGGCCGTCGATGTGGCGCAGCACAGCGGCCTGACGCTGGCCGGGTTTGTGCGCGGCGAGAATGTCTCGATTTACAGCCATCCGCAACGATTTGAACTGAATTGACCCATGACAAACGACGACAACCTGATCCGCATGGCCAATCAGATTGGCACTTTTTTTGAAAGTATGCCCGATCGAAATGAGGCGTACGAAGGCATCGCTCAGCATCTGAAGAAGTTCTGGGACCCGCGCATGCGCCGGGCGCTGCTGGCTCGGCTGGATGCCTTGGACGAGCATGGTTTGAGCGACATCGTGCAAGCAGCGCTGCGTAACCATCGTGGTTTGTTTGATTGACAGCAGGATAATCCGCCCAAACTACCGAGGAAGCTCATGATTGATGTCCAAAAATCTCCCCGTGTGGCCGTTTTGCTGTCGGGCTGCGGCTACCTTGATGGTGCCGAAATTCGCGAAGCTGTGCTGACCCTGCTGGCGCTGGACCAGCAGGGCGCGGCCTACCAATGCATCGCACCCAACGCGCCGCAGTTTCATGTGGTCAACCACATCACCGGCGAGCCAGTGCCGGGTGCTGAGCGAAATATTCTGGAAGAGTCCAGCCGAATATCCCGCATGGGCAAATGCCTGGATTTGGCGCAAGCCCGGGTGCAGGATTTTGATGCGCTGATGATGCCGGGTGGTTATGGCGTGGCCAAAAACCACTGCAGCTTTGCTTTCAAGGGGACCGAAGCTGAAGTGCGTCCGGATGTGGCGGCGTTTGTTGGCGGTTTTTTTGCTGCTGAGAAACCGGTGGGGGCCATCTGTATCGCGCCAGCGCTGGTCGCGCTGGCCCTGCATGGCAAGCAGGACAGCGCGGTTATGACGCTGGGCAACGACGCCGGTGTCGCTGCTGCCATGACGCAACTGGGCCAACAGTTCACCAGCACATCAAGCGCGCGGGAGCTGGTCATCGATGAAGCGCACAAGCTGGTCACCACGCCGGCCTATATGTTTGATGAAGCATCGTTGGCCGATGTGTTTGTGGGCATTGGGCAATGTGTGGCCGAGGTACTCAAGCGCGCCCACAGAAACGTGATCAGCACTGGAGGGTAAAACACCATGAAACATGTGATCATTGGCGCCGGTTCGGCTGGCGTTCGGGCCGCAGAAACCTTGCGTGACCATGCACCCGATGCCAGCATCACGCTGGTGGGCGGCGAGCCGGGCGAGCCCTATTCGCGCATGGCAATCCCCTACATTTTGAATGGTGCGATTGACGAAGACGGTGCGCGCCAGCGCCGTTCACACCAGCACCTGGCCAGTTTAAGCATCCAATACCTGAATGCGCGCGCCATGCAAGTCAATGCTGGAGTCAGCGGTGGACAGGTGACGCTGGATGACGGCACGCAGCTCGATTACGACCGGTTGCTGGTGGCCACCGGCTCGTCGCCGACGCTGCCGCCTATCCCCGGCACTGACCTGCCCGATGTGGTGACCTGCTGGACGCTGGATGACGCGCGCCGGATTGCCGCCAAGCTCAGGCCGGGTGCCCGCGTGGTCATGCTGGGTGCGGGGTTTGTCGCCGGCGTGTGCATGAAGTCGCTGGTGAACAGCGGCGCGCGGCTCTCGGTGGTGGCTGGGCGCTCCGGGCAGATTCTGCGATCCATGATGACGCCGGTCGGCAGCGGCCTGCTGCAGCGCTGGCTGGAGGCACGCGGGGTGGATGTCATCACAACGGGGCGCACGCTGCGCATTGAGCCCGGCCCGCGCTTGGTGATGGACACCCGCACCATCGATGCTGACCTGATCATTCTTGCCACCGGTGTCGAGCCGAATGTGGCCTTTCTCAAGGGCACGGGAGCTGAAATTCGCAGCGGCGTGGTGGTCGACGAGCACATGCGCACCAGCGTGCCGCACATCTATGCCGCCGGCGACGTGGCACAGGGGCGCGACTTTTCCACCGGCGAGTGGGTTGTGCACGCGCTGCAGCCCACGGCCACCGAGCATGGCCGGGTGGCCGCGCTCAATATGCTGGGTCAACCGGTGGCCTACCGTGGCAGCCTGAGCATGAATGTGCTCGATACCGTGGGGCTGATCTCGCACACCTTTGGCTTGTGGCAAGGCAGCGCGGCGGGTGAGGTGACCGACGTGGTGGATGAGGCCAACTACCTCTACACCCGGCTGTGTTTTGAGGCAGACCAGCTTATCGGTGCCATCACCGTCGGTCACCCGCACCATGTGGGCGCCATCCGTGGCTTGATCCAGTCGCGCCGTCACCTGGGGCCCTGGAAGGACCGGTTGATGCAAAACCCGCATTTGGTGATGGACGCGTTTGTTGAGCTGAATCAGGGCTAAATCGGCTTCTAGCGCTTACACCTATTGTGCTGTCAGCTATCAAAAGCATGATGTCTTTGCGCCCGGTCAGCGCACCAGCGCCACACCCTTGATCTGTGCATAGAGCGCCAGGCCGGGCGCAATATGCAGCGCCTGGGCCGAGTACCGGCTGACGCGCGACAGCAGTCGTAGCGGCTGCGGGCCGTCTCCAAGGCGCAAACCCACCAGCACCTGCCCAAAGCCATCGTCGGCCAGATCGACCACGGTAGCGCTCAGGATGTTGAGAATGCTGGTATGTTGGGCTGGCTGTAAAGACAGGCTGACATCACGCGCCTGGATGCGCAGGCGCACCCGCTTGCCAGCCGCTGGTGGATTGGCACCGGTTTGCGGCAACAACAGCTGGCCACCGGCAAACGCCAGCGTCGTCAGGTGTTCGCCATGCGTGCCAGCGCACACCTGCGCTTCGATCAGCGCCGCGGCCTGGTCCCCCTGGGCCAGCGGCAGGTCCAGACGGGTCAACAAGTCGATCAGCGCGCCGCTGGCCTGCACTTGGCCGGCCTGCAGCAGCACCAGGTGGTCGGCCAGACGCGCGACTTCGTCGGCCGAATGGGTGACATACAGCACCGGAATGTCGAGCCGTTCGTGTAACTGTTCCAGCCAGGGCAGGATTTCGGCCTTGCGGTGTGCGTCGAGCGCAGCCAGTGGTTCGTCCATCAGCAGCACCTTTGGGCTGCCCGCCACGGCGCGGGCCATCGCCACCCGCTGGCGTTCGCCACCCGACAACTCGTGCGGCATGCGTGCCAGCAGATGCTCAATGCCCAGCAGCGCCAGCGCGTGGTCCCAGTCGTGGCGGCGCTGCGCCGCCGGTGTGCGCTCAAAACCGTAGCGGATGTTGGCCTGCACACTCAGGTGCTCAAACAGGCTGGCCTCCTGAAACACATAGCCCAGCGCGCGCTGGTGTACCGGCTTGAAGACGCCTTGTGCGCTGTCTTGCCACAGCTCGCCGGCCACACTGATGCGCCCCTGCGCGCGCGGCTCCAGCCCGGCCAGCACGCGCAGGCAAGTGGTTTTGCCCGAGCCCGAGGGGCCAAACAACGCCGTCACACCGCGCCCGGGCAGGTTCAGGTCCACGTCCAGCGAAAAGCCGGCGCGCTGCAGGCCGATGCGCAACTGCAAGTCGGTGCTCATGGCGACCTGCGCTGGCGCTGGTTGTAGCTGTACAGTGCCAGCAGCACGGCAAATGAAAACACCAGCATCACGGCGGCTAGGCGGTGCGCATCGGCGTACTCTGCGGCCTCCACATGGTCGTAAATCTGCACCGACACCACGCGCGTCATGCCGGGAATGTTGCCGCCGACCATCAGCACTACGCCAAATTCACCCACGGTGTGGGCGAAGCTCATGATGATGCCTGTCACAAAGCCGGGTCGGCACAGTGGCACGACGACGCTGAAAAAGGTGTCAAAGGGCGAGGCGCGCAGTGTGGCGGCCACCTCCAGCGGGCGATTCCCCAGTGCCTCAAACGCGTTGTGCAGCGGCTGCACCATGAACGGCAGCGAATACAGCACCGAGCCAATCACCAAGCCGGTAAAGCTAAATGTCAGCACGCCAAGTCCTAACGCCTGCGTCAACTGACCTACCGGGCCATGTGGACCCATCGTCACCAGCAGGTAAAAACCCAGCACGGAGGGCGGCAGCACCAGCGGCAACGCCACCAGCGCGCCAACCGGCTTTTTCAACCAATGGCGGCTGCGCGTCAGCCACCAGGCCAGCGGTGTGCCCAACAGCAGCAACAGCGCCGTGGTGAGCGTCGCCACCTTCAGCGTCAGCGCAATGGCTTGCAGGTTGTCGGGGGATAGCAGCATGAAGAGGGCGGTTCAACAGCGTGGTTTCACAGCTCGTAGCCGTAGGAGCGGATCAGGTCTTTGATGTTGGGGCTTTTCAGCAGCTTCATCAGCGCCTGCGCGGCTTCGTTATTGGCCGATTTTTGCATCACCACCGCGTCCTGGCGGATCGGGTCGTACAGATTTTGCGGCACCACCCACATTGAGCCGCTTTTGAGTTGGCCGCCTTCAAGCACCTGCGACATGGCGACAAAGCCAACGTCAGCGTTGCCGGTGGAGGCAAAGGTAAAGGTCTGGCCAATGCTCTCGCCCTGCACCAGTTTCGGCGCGAGGATTGCTGTGAGGCCCAGTTTGTCGATTACTTGCACGGTGGCAGCACCGTAGGGTGCTACCTTGGGGTTGGCGAAAGACACTTTGCCCAGGTTGGCGGCTTTCAGCACCTCGCCCTTGGCATCGACCCGTTTGGCATCGGTTGACCACAGCACCAGTTTGCCAGTGGCGTAGGTGAAGCGGCTACCAGGATGTCCCAGGCCCTCTTTTTCCAGTTTTTCCGGTGTCGCGGTGTCGGCTGACAGCAGCACGTCAAATGGCGCGCCGTTCTTGATTTGCGCATACAGCTTGCCGGTGGCACCCAGCGTGACCTTGATCGTGTGGCCGGCGGTTTTTTCCAGCACGGCAGCGATTGCCTTGATGGGTTCGGCAAAGTTGGCCGCCACCGCCACCTGGGCTTCGGCGGCAAGGGCGCTGGTGTGAACCAGCACGGTCAGCACGAGGGCAGACAGGGCACGGGTGATTTGGCGCATGGCATGGACTCCGGGATTGAGGGGTTTGCGTCGGGCGGCTGCTGTTGTTAAAAGGAGAAGAGTTTCGCTGTTCCAAAACAGAATAGCGAGTTTAACAAAACTGCAGCGCAACCCATACCCCAGCCGGTCTTTGTTCCCTTGTCTTGGCTTGTTGGCGCTGCTGCTGGGTCTGCACTGACCGCGTTGTGCCCCGAGGAACCCTGCTATTTCCTGCCAGCGGCCAACTTTCTGATCTGGTCTGGTGTGCCGCTCCAGACTTCAAAAAAACCATCGCGCTGGCGCGTCTGTAGCCAGGTGTCCCAACGGGTGTTGGTCAGCGCGGGTTCGGTCACCGCCAGCGAGTCCTGTTCCACGCCCACGCTCAGGCTGCCCGCCCCTTGGCCATTGGGCAGGGCTTTGGCGTGTTGGATGGTGGTTTGTACCCGCAGCAGCTCAGCCTGTGTCGGCGCGGGCAGGCTGTAAATCAGCCAGCGCCGCCCGGTAGGTGGCGGCTCCAGGCCCAGTGTGGACACCGAAGTCACCGACAGTTGCAACGGCAGCTTCTTGTCAATGGGCTCAAACGCCCCGGCCTGCGCCGGCTGCAGTTTCACGATCAGCAGGGGCACCGCCCCAGCAGGGGGCACCAAACGGGCATCCACCTGCAGGGCCACCATGAATTCAGCCGGGTTGGCCACCAGCAGTTCGCTTTGAAGGCTCATCAGGCGTGGCAGCGACCGTAAGGGCACACCGCCGCAAGCGCTCAGGCTGAGCAGTACAGCCAGCAGGCTGAATTGGACAAGGATTTGTTTCATGGTGGTTGACAAGCGTTGTTTTACAATGAATAATTATTGTAAAACAGAAACAAATTGTCAATCCAACGCAGTCGGGCTTATTTCATGGCAACTCTTTCATCCCCCTTGTTATCGTCTGCCACGGTCAATCATCTGCAACGTATTCGCACCTTGAGCCGGCTGATGGTGTGGGCCTGTGTGGCGCTGATCACTGTGTTGCCGCTGGCTCTGGTGTGGTATTGGGCCAGCAGCCCTGCGGCTGAACTGGCCAGCCAAGGCAACCTGCCCGCCAATGCCATTCAGTTGCCACTGCAGGCATGGCAACGGGTGGCCGCCGGGGCGGTGACGACAGTGCCACTGGTGCTGCTGCTACTGGGCCTGTTGCAAGCCAAACGCTGTTTTTCCGAGTTTGCCCAGGGGCAGGTGTTCACCGCGCAGGCCACCGGGCACCTGCGCCGTTTTGCCGGCTGGGTCGCGGCGGCGGCGCTGGCTGCCATCGTGGCGGCGGCGCTGACATCGGTGCTGCTGACGCTGCAAAACCCGCCGGGTGCCCGGCACGTGGCCATTGGGCTGAGTTCCAACCATCTGTTCACGCTGTTCTTTGCGGCGCTGGTGTGGCTGATGGCCGATGTGATTGGCCAAGGCCAGGCGTTGGCTGAAGAAAACGCACGCTTTGTCTGAGCGACCCGATGCCCATCATTGTTCAACTCGACCTCATGCTGGCGCGGCGCAAGGTCCGCTCCAAAGACCTGGCCGAGCACGTTGGCATCACCGAGGCCAATATGTCACTGCTGAAACAGGGCCGGGTCAAGGGAGTGCGCTTTGACACACTGGAGAAGATCTGCGCCTACCTGCAATGCCAGCCAGCGGATTTGCTGGTGTATGAATCCGACCCGCTTCAACCGTGACGCGCTGTGGCATTTCTCAATTCCCAAGGGCACTCTTTGATGATTTATTTCACCCACGCCGAGATCGACCACCTGATCTGTGAAGATTTGCCCTTGCACGACGAAACCACGCGGGCGCTGGGCCTGCCCGACGTACCCGGCACGCTGACCTACAGCGCACGTCAGCCCGGCGTGCTGGCTGGGCTCAAGCCCTGCTTGCAGATGGCGCAGAGCCTGGGGCTGCGCGCTGAACCGCTGGCGCAAGACGGTGCCCGCTTGGCGGCGCAGCAGCCGGTGTTGCGCCTGCATGGCAACGCCCACGCCTTGCATGTGGCGTGGAAGCAGGGCATGAATTTGCTGGAGTATTTAGGCGGCATCGCCAGCGCTACGGCGGACCTGTTGCAGGCAGCGCGCCAGGCAAATCCAGGCATTCAGGTCGCGGCTACGCGCAAGGCGTTCCCGGGGGCGCGGCGCTGGCAGCAGTATGCCGTGCTGTGCGGCGGCGGCGTGGTGCACCGGGCCGGGTTGTCAGAGAGCATTCTGGTGTTTGCCCAGCACCGGGCTTTTTTGCCCGGGGTGAGCGTGGCTGAACTGGTGGCGCGTGCCAAGGCCGCCAGCCCGGAGAAATTTGTGCTGATCGAGGCCGACGATGAGGCCGATGCGCTGGCCGCCGTGGTGGCCGGCGCCGACGGTGTGCAGCTTGACAAAATGCTGCCCGAGCAACTTGCAACCCTGGTGCCACGCCTGCGACAAGCCAGCCGGGCCAGCCACCTGACCCTCAATGCCGCCGGCGGCATCCGGCTCGACAACGCTGCAGCCTACGCGGCGACTGGTGTGGATATATTGGTGACCTCCAGCCTCTACACCGTCCCCGCAGCCGACTATGCGGCGCGGATGCAAGCGCTATGAGCCAGGGCACAGCTGCCGGATGGTGCTGGCGTTGCAGACCAAATTGCTACCCATAATAGAGCTGATTGCGTTATCCCAGGTTGGCAAAAGTCTGTCGCTCACTTCAGAATCCCAAGCTTTTACCCGCACCCAGTAGCGTGGCCACGCCAAGTATGGCAAAGATGGCGGCCGCGACGCCATGCACCAGGCGAACAGGCAATTTGTGCGCCAGCTTGTCGCCTACGAGTACGGCTGGCACGTTGGCGATCATCATCCCCAGCGTGGTGCCCGCCACCACCGAAAAGAAGGCGTGGTACTGGGCCGCCAGCGCGATCGTGGCGACCTGCGTCTTGTCGCCCATTTCGGCCAGAAAAAACGCCACCAGCGTGGTCACAAACACACCCGCGCGCGTCAGCTTGGCTTCGTTTTCGTCCAGTTTGTCCGGAATCAGCGTCCAGCCGGCCATGACAATGAACGAGATGCCCAGCACCCAGCGCAGTGTTTCGGGTCCAACCACGGTGGTGATCCAGGCACCGAGCGCACCGGCAAAGGCATGGTTGGCGACCGTGGCAAACAGGATGCCGAAAATGATCGGCAGTGGGCGTTTGAATTTTGCCGCGAGGATGAAGGCAAGCAACTGCGTCTTGTCGCCGATTTCGGCCAAGGCGACGATGCCGGTGGAGATCAAGAAGGCTTCCATGAAAAATTCCCAGGCCGGATCAAGAAAAATGACCAACGCAATTGTCCGGACATGGC
>NZ_JAGPBB010000179.1 GCF_018063565.1 Rhodoferax sp. | reverse complement strand
TGACCTTGATTGGTGTGGTGCTGGCGCTATTGATGTTTAACTCGACCTTGTCGATGTTCTCGGTGATTGGCGTCGTGATGCTGATGGGCCTGGTCACCAAGAATGCGATTTTGCTGGTGGACTTTGCCATTCGCGCGCGCAGCGAACACACCGACGACCTGGGTCGCACGGTACCTGGCCTGCCGCGCCATCAGGCCCTGCTGCTGGCCGCCCGCGTGCGGCTGCGGCCGATTCTGATGACCACGCTGGCGATGATCTTTGGCATGGTGCCGCTGGCCTTTGCGCTGTCCGAAGGTGCCGAGATGCGCGCACCCATGGGGCAGGCGGTGATTGGCGGCGTCATCACCTCATCGCTGCTGACGCTGGTGGTGGTGCCGGTGGTGTACTGCTACATGGACGATCTGGCGCTGTGGCTGCGCACTTGTTACCGTAAATCCTTGGTAAAGGCCACAGACCGCGTCGGTGAATGATCCCGCCGACAGCTAAAATTGAAACACCAACGCTACCATACCCCCCGGAGTAAGAAGTGAACCTGCAAAACTTTGAACAAGCCCGCTACAACATGATTGAGCAACAAATTCGCCCCTGGGACGTGGCAGATGCTGCCGTGCTCGGACTGCTTTCCAAAGTCAAGCGCGAAGAATTTGTACCGGCCAGCTACAAAGGGATGGCTTTTGCGGATATGGCGATTCCATTGGCGTCCGGCCAGTCCATGTTGCCGCCACGTGTGCAAGCTCGCCTGCTGCAGGATGCTGCCGTTCAACCCAGCGACAAGGTACTCGAGATCGGCGCTGGGTCAGGTTTTATGACTGCATTGCTGGCCAACCAGGCGCAGCGGGTGATTTCCTTGGAAATGGACGCCGAGCTGGCGGACTCTGCGCGAGCCAATCTGCAAAATGCGGGTGTGCGTAACGCTGAAATACGCCAGGCTGACGGCTCTGGTGGAGCACCCGCCGACGGGCCGTTCGACGTCATTCTTCTGGGTGGGTCTGTGGCTGAAGTACCCCACACCTTGCTGGCGCAACTCAAGATTGGCGGGCGTCTGGTCGGGATTGTGGGTGACGAGCCCATCATGCATGCCTGCGTGATCACCCGCACCAGTGAAAACAACTTCAAGACCGACGAGAAGTGGGACGACAACGCGCCGCGCCTGCAAAACTTTCCGCAACCCTCAGGATTCAAGTTCTGACATGTTGACTCAGATCCGACCGGCGCAGCTTGCCGACTGGCTCGAGTCGGTGCGTGAGCACGGCCAGCCGGTGGTGCTTGACGTACGCGAGCCCTATGAACTTCGCATGTCGAGTGTCAAGGCCGAAGGGTTCGAGCTGATCAGCATCCCGATGGGCGTGATCCCGCCGCGCCTGCACGAACTTGACCCGCGCCGACCCGTCGCCTGCTTGTGTCATCACGGCGGGCGCAGCATGCAGGTCGCAAGTTTTCTGAAAGCCCGTGGCTTTGATCATGTCGCCAACATTGCCGGAGGCATTTACGCCTGGTCGGCGGAACTTGACCCGACCGTACCTCGCTATTAGCCCAGCGAACCCGGTCATCATCGCATTCAGATTCATTTCCCCTTTTTGCCCTCCACTTCTGCGCTCACCATGAACACTTTCCGTCTGCATCCACTTCTTTTGGTCATGGCCAGCGCGTTATCTGGACCGGCAATGGCCCAAAACCTCAGTGACTTGTATGAAGCGGCGCGCGGCTTTGATGCCGGCTATCAGTCGGCGCGCCTGCAGTACGACGCCAATCTGGCCAAAGCCGACCAGGCGCAGGCAGCCATTTTGCCCAGTGCCAATCTGGCGATGGGCATCAACCGCACCCATGTTTCAAGTGATTCCAGCGGTTTTGATCGGGGTGGTTTTGGCAGCCAGTCTGCCACGGTGAGTGGCTCCCAGCCTCTTTATCGCCCGGCCAACCGTGCCACAGCCCAACAGGGTTCCAAACTGATCGAAATTGCTAAAGCCCAATTGACAGCAGCCGAGCAAGACCTGATCGTGCGGGTTAGTCAAGGGTATTTCGACGTGTTGGCTTCTTCCGAGACCCTGACCTTCATCAAGGCACAAAAAGCAGCGGTCTCCGAACAACTGGCGTCGGCAAAACGCAACTTTGAAGTCGGCACCTCCACCATCACCGACACCCGGGAAGCTCAGGCCAAGTACGATCTGGTGATCGCGCAGGAGATCGCCGCCGACAACGACCTGCGGGTCAAAAAACTTGCGCTTGACCAACTCACTGGCAAACTTGATGCTGCACCAAAACCGCTGAAAGCGTCTGCGGGCATCAGTCCGGTCAGCCCGGCGGACGTTGGTGTCTGGGTTGCGCTGGCCCAGGAAAAGCACCCCAACGTCCTGCAGGCACAGTTGGCCCTTGAGGTGGCGCAGCTTGAGACCCAAAAGGCAAAGGCCGGGCATTTGCCGACGCTGGACCTGACAGGCAGCTACAACATCACCCAAAACAATGGATCATCCAGCACCACGCAAGATTACCGTAGCAATGTGGCTGCCGTCGGGTTGGCATTCAACTTGCCCCTGTTTGCTGGTTACGCCACACAAAACCGCATCAAGGAAACTCTAGCGCTGGAAGAAAAGGCCAGCACCGATCTGGAAGGTGCCCGCCGCGCCGTCGCCCAGGCCACACGTACCGCTTTTTTTGGTGTTCAGTCTGGGCTTGGCCAGGTGAAGGCGCTGGAGGCGGCTGAAGCCTCAAGCCAAAGTGCACTCGAAGCCAACAAACTGGGCTACCAGGTGGGGGTGCGCATCAATATCGATGTGCTTAATTCACAAAGCCAGCTTTTTGACACCAAGGCCAAGCTCGCCAAGGCGCGTTACGACGTACTGGTCGGTAGCCTGAAACTGCGCCAGGCCAATGGCACCCTCAGCGCCGATGACCTGCAAGGGCTTAATGCGCTGATTGCCCCTTGAGGTGCACCAGGCCCAGCGGCCCTGGTGACACCAAGCTGTTTGTCATGGCAACTGGTAGACGTAACTGATACCAATAAAACTGGCGCTTTGACGCTCCTGCTGGGTGACCGTGGTGCCATCGGAGTAGGTGTAAGGAACACCGTTGTACGCCCATGACCAATCGTTGAAATGGGTGTTCTGATGAATAAAGTCCACGCGGATGGCGGAGCGTTTATCCAGCGCGTACTTGCCAAAGAGCTTCAGAACACTTTGACGTAGCACGATGTCAG
>NZ_JAGPBB010000035.1 GCF_018063565.1 Rhodoferax sp. | reverse complement strand
GCGTGGGCAGCGCCAGCCCGAGCGATGCACCAATCTGGCTGCCAGAGGCCACCACCAGTGATGGCACACCGCTCAGGTAACGCCGGGTAAAGCTGGCCGAGATGCCGTAACACAGGCAAGCCACCAGACACGCCACGACGGCCCAGCCACTGGACACGCCGGATGCCTCCGGCTTGAAGCTGGCTTTGCCCCAGGCCAGCATGGCCACGCCGACAAACCCGATCAGCAGGCCGAGGATCTTCAAGCCGTGTGGCCGGTCCTTGAGCCACACCCACGCCACCAGTGCGCCAAACAAGGGCACCGTGGCGTTAAGCAGCGCCGACAGCCCGGTGGTGATGGCCAGCAGCGCATAGGCGTAACAGGCAAATGGAATACCTGAGTTGAGCATGCCCAACAGGAAGATCTTTTTCCAGTGACCCGCCAGTACCGGCCCTTGGCCACGAACCAGCAACAAGGGCAGCAAAAACAGCGCGGCAATTCCTACGCGCAGGCCCGCAGTGGGCAGTGCGCCAAACTCGGCCGCACTCAGGCGGGTGAACAAAAACGAAGCACCCCAGATGGCGCCAAGCAGCACAAACTCGATCAACCAGGGTTTTGAGGGGGACAACGTTGTCAAAGTGCACCTTCCAGTTGCAGCAAAGCGGTCTTTCGAGGCAGACCACCGGCGTATCCGGTAAGTTGGCCGTTAGCACCGACCACTCGATGGCAGGGCACGATGATACTCAGGGGGTTGCGTCCAATTGCGGCACCCACCGCGCGCACGGCCTTGGAGTGGCCGATTTGCTGGCTGACCCACCCATAACTTCGGGTGGACCCCAAGCCGATATCGCACAGCGCCTGCCACACGGCGTTTTGAAAGGCGGTACCCGTACTCAGGTTGAGTGGCAAGTCAAACTGCTGGCGCTGCCCGGCAAAATAGGCATCAAGCTGGCTTGCCGCGAGGCGCAGCAGCGCGTGAGCTGGCTGCTGGGCGCAGCCGCTGAGATCGGGCAAATGGGACCCGTCGCTGAACCAGGCGCCAACGAGTGCCGTGTCGGTGGCGGCCAGGGTCATAAGGCCAAGCGGGCTGGCATAGATGGTTTGCACGGTTTGCGGTGGAAGTTTCATGAGATTTAGCCCTCTAGCGCTTATCGGGTAAGTGCTGACAGTTACAAATTAAATAGCGATTCATGCCGCCCGACTGCTGGCCGGTGATGGGCTCAGTCTGGCCCATGCGCGCACGGTGGCGTAGCTGCGCCAGGGCCGCCAGCCCTCGGACGCTGCCAGCGCAGCCTTGGCCGGATGGGTGTCACGCCTGACTCCGAGGGCGCGTTGCAGGGCAACGTCTCCGCTCGGGAATGCGTCGGGCCAGGCCAGTGCCCGCATGGCGATGTACTGCGCGGTCCAGTCGCCAACGCCGGCGATGGCCTGCAATTGGGACAGGGTGCGCACGACATCGACACCCGGCTGCAGCAGCAAACCGCGCTCGCAAAAGGCCTGTGCCAGGCCAAGCAGGGCACGCCGGCGCTGTTGAGTGATGCCCAACTGGTCCCATTCATCTGCACTCGTCAAGGCCAGCCTCTGCGGGCTGGGAAAGAGCCGATTCAACCCGGCAATGGGTGTGGCAAGCGGTTCGCCAAGACGATCCACCAGGCGCTGGCACAGGGTGCGCGCGCCCGCCAACGTGATTTGTTGGCCCAGGATGGCCCGCACAGCCAGCGCAAACCCGTCCAGTGTGCCGGGCAAACGCAGCGCCTCGCCGTCTGGAAAATCTGCCTGCAAGGCGCTGTGGATGACAGTGGGGTCGGCGTCCAGGTCCAGCCAGGCATGCACCAGCGTCAGCACCTGCGGCAGTGCCTGGCTCAGGCTGTCGCTCAAGGTCACGTTGACCCGGCAGTGGGACCGATCGAACTGCGCCACCAGCCAGCCGGTGCAGGCTTGCGGTCCGTTGTGCAGACGCAGCGTTGTGGCCAGACGCGGATGCGCCGGATCGGTATCGATCACCTCGCAACCCGCGATGGCGCGCGCTGCCATGAAACGCAGCATCGCCGGTACGTCATAGGGCGGGCGATATGCCAGCTGCAGGGTCATGCCGGTTTGTGCGGGCGAGGCGTCAGAGCTTGGTGCGGATTTGCGCAACTGGTTTGGCGCCAGTTGGTACTGGCTGGCAAACACCGCATTCAGTCGGCGCGCGCTGCCGAACCCGCTGATGAGGGCCACCTGAGCCACGCTGAGCGTGGTGTCGGTCAGCAACTGCTTGGCCGTCAGCAATCGGCGGGTTTGCAGGTAGCGCAGGGGTGACACACCAAACCGTGCTTCAAAAATGCGACGCAGGTGCCGCTCGCTGATGCCCAGCCGCCGTGCCAGTGCCGCAACCGAGGTGGGTGACTGGCTGCTGTGGGTGGGAGCGTCGATCAGTTGCGCCGCTTGCTGGGCCAGGATGCGCGAGGCGTCCTGCATCGACCAGGGGAGCAGGTCGCGACCATGGCACTGGCGAGGTGCCAGTTCCGGGCGGCAACGCAGGCAGGGGCGAAACCCGGCCAGTTCCGCCTGCGCCGCTTGCTCAAAAAAACGGCAGTTCTCGCGTTTGGGGGTGCGCACGCGGCAAACTGGTCGGCAATAAATGCCGGTGGAGATTACGCCGGTGAAGAAGTTGCCGTCAAAACGGGCGTCGCGCGCCTTGAGCGCGAGGTAGCAGGCGTCGTCGTCGGCACGACAGGACAAGGGATTCATGCGCTGATGATATGCGCCGGCGCCGCGGTCAACGCCCGCGCTGGTCACCGTTTTCGGACATCTCCCCGGGCGTTGGAAGGGCGTGTGGCACCCTACAATTCGTCGCTCTGACGCCGCATTGGTCAGCCAAGGCAGCGGTCCAACGCACACCAACCGTACTTTTGGGAGCTTCTCATGCAACTGCCCGCCTCGATTTTCAAGGCCTACGACATCCGTGGCGTGGTGCCCAGCACCGTCAACGAGGCCATGGCCGAAGCGCTGGGTTGCGCTTTTGGCACGCTTGCGCTGCGTGAGGGACAAACGGTGGTGGCGGTGGGGCGCGACGGCCGCCTCAGTGGCGCCATGCTCAGTGGTGCGCTGATGCGTGGTCTGGTGTCGGTGGGGGTGGATGTCATTGACATTGGCATGGCCACCACGCCCATGCTCTACTTTGCCGCCAACACTTTGTGTGCCAGCGGCATCCAGGTGACCGGTAGCCACAACCCCAAGGACTACAACGGTTTCAAGATGGTGCTGGGTGGGCGCGCCATTTATGGCGATGAAATCCAGGCCCTGCGCCGCATGATGGAGTCTGAGACCTGGGCGCTGCAGGCTGGTGGCTCGGTCCGCGCGGTGGACGTCTTGCCGGCCTACCAAGCGCGTATTGTGGGCGGCATCACGCTGGCGCGGCCCATGAAAATTGTGGTGGACTCCGGCAATGGCATTGCGGGTGCGTCGGCCCCGGGCATTTTGCGCGCCATCGGTTGTGAGGTGACCGAACTGCTCAGCGAGGTGGATGGCAACTTTCCCAACCACCACCCTGACCCGAGCAAACCCGAGAATCTGCGTGATGTGGTGGCGGCGCTGGCCTCAGGCGACGCCGAAATCGGCCTGGCCTTTGACGGCGACGGGGACCGGCTGGGCATTGTCACCAAAGAGGGACACACCATCTATCCGGATCGGCAGATGATGCTGTTTGCGCGCGACGTGCTCAAGCGTGCGCCGGGCGGCACCATCATTTTTGACGTCAAGTGTTCGCAGCGCCTGGCACCCACCATCGCGGCCGCCGGTGGCGTACCGTTGATGTTCAAGACCGGCCACTCGCTGATCAAAGCCAAGATGAAAGAGATTGGCAGTCCTCTGGGCGGCGAGATGAGTGGCCATATCTTCTTCAAGGAGCGCTGGTACGGTTTTGACGATGGCACCTATGCGGGTTGCCGGTTGCTCGAGATTCTGAGTCAATCGCCTGATGCCAATGCGGTACTCAACGCGCTGCCCACCAGCTTTTCCACGCCTGAGCTGAATGTGAAATGCGCCGAGGGCGAGCCGCATGGCCTGGTCGAACAACTGGTGGCCAAGGTCAGCTTCCCCGCACCCGCTGCTGTGACGACGATTGACGGCCTGCGCGTGGACTGGCCCGACGGTTTTGGCTTGATTCGCGCGAGCAACACCACGCCGGTGCTGGTGCTGCGTTTTGAGGGCCACACGCCAGAGGCGCTGGCGCGCATCCAGGCCGACATGCTGGCACTGCTGCTCAGCGTCAAGCCCGACGCCGTGTTTGACGAGGCAGCGCATTGAATATCCTGATCGTCAAGCTGTCATCGCTTGGCGACGTGGTGCACGCCATGGCGGCGGTGCAGGACATCCGCGCGGCGCTGCCGCGAGCGCAGATCGACTGGGTGGTGGAGCGTGGTTTTGCCCCGCTGGTGCGCCGCTGCAAAGGGGTCCGCCGCGTCATCCCGTGTGACTTGCGGCGCTGGCGCAAAGACATGTTCAGCCAAGAGACTCGCTTGGCCTGGCGTTTGTTCAAGCTGGAGCTGCAATCACAACCTTATGACGCGGTGATCGACCTGCAGGGCCTAGCCAAGTCGGCTGCGGTGGCGTGGCTGGCACGCTTGAGCGAAGCCGGCCAGCGCTACGCCATGGCGAACCAGACGGACGGGTCGAGTTTTGAGGCGCCCACGCGCTGGGTGGCGCATACCGCCATCACGTTGCCGGCACATAGCCACGCGGTCACCCGAGCCCGCGAGCTGTGCGCCAAGGCCTTGGGGTACAAGATGCCGGTTGAGACGAGTTTTGGCCTTCTAGCGCTTATCAGTAAAGCGCTTCCAGCTACGCGAAATGTAGCGATTAAGACCGGTCTCAAGGGGATTGTGGCGCTGGCACACGGCACCTCGCGGGCCGACAAGCAGTGGCCAGTGGCACATTGGCAGGCAATCGGACAGCGTTTGAACCGTGACGGCTACCTGGTCGCGCTGGTGCATGGCAGCCCGGCTGAAGAGCAGGTGTCCATAGCCATCGCCAGTCAGGTGCCACAGGTCCAGCGGTGGCCGCTGCTGGCGCTGGATGACCTGCTGGATTCGCTGGCCGCATGTGTCGGCGTCATCGGTGTGGACAGCGGTTTGAGTCATGTTGCGGTTGCGCTGGATCTTGCCCATGTACAGATCTACAACTTTGACACCGCCTGGCGCACCGGCCCCCTGTCCGTGCCACATGGGCTGGACGCCGCGCCGCGCCAGTGCAGTGTGTATGCCAGCCCGACTCCGTCGGTGGATGCGGTCTGGCAGGCCTGGACGGTGGTGGCATCGATGCCGTCGATGGCGTTGGCTGGCAATCAATGACCCGCTGGCTGTATGCGCTGCTGATGTGGCTGGCGCAACCCCTGTTGCTGCGCAAACTGCGTCGGCGCGGGGCGAAGGAGCCGGGCTATCTGGAATACATTGACGAGCGTTTTGGCCGGTATGCCATGGCAAAGCCGCAGCAGGGCGGTGGGCCGCTGGTTTGGATTCACGCTGTCTCGCTGGGGGAGACGCGCGCTGCTGCGGTGTTGATCACGGCGCTGCGCAGCGAAATACCCGGTATGCGTTTGCTGCTCACTCATGGTACGGCCACTGGCCGGGCGGAAGGCCGTGGTTTGCTTCAGTCGGGTGACCTGCAATGTTGGCAACCTTGGGACACCATCGGCGCAGTGTCGCGGTTCTTGCAGCATTTCAAACCCGCGCTTGGGGTGTTGATGGAGACTGAGATCTGGCCCAACCTGGTGCATGGTTGCCGTCAGCGAGGTGTGCCGCTGGTGCTGGCCAATGCCCGTTTGAGCGACAAGTCTTTGCGGCAGGCGCAGCGGCTGGCCTGGCTGGCGCGTCCTGCCTACCGGGCGTTGACCAGCGTCTGGGCGCAGACCCAGGCGGATGCGGATCGACTCATACAAATCGGCGCGCCGGTGCGGGGGGTGTTGGGTAACCTGAAGTTTGATGCCACGCCCGATGCGCAACAGATGGCGACCGGGCGCGACTGGCGTGCGGCATTGGCCAGGCCGGTGGTCATTCTGGCAGTGTCGCGCGAGGGCGAAGAGTTGTCCCTGCTGCAGAATCTGAAGGCATTTGTCCCTCCAGCGGTTATCCATCCATCGGGAAATGCTTCCATCAATGTAGCAAGTCGTGTCCACTGGTTGATTGTCCCGAGGCACCCGCAGCGTTTTGACGCCGTGGCCGACTTGATTCGGGCGCAGGGGTTTGGCTTGTCGCGGCGCAGTCAATGGGGTGAGGTAGGCCCCGGTGGGGTGGCTGCTACCGGTTCACCGAATGTCTGGTTGGGCGACACGCTGGGTGAGATGGCCTTGTATTACGGGCTGGCCGATGTGGCATTGCTGGGTGGCAGTTTTGAGCCATTGGGCGGTCAGAACCTGATCGAGGCGGCCGCCTGTGGCTGCCCGATCGTGATGGGGCCGCACACGTTCAATTTCGCCGACGCAGCAGAGCAGGCATTGGTGGCTGGCGCCGCCCAAAGAGTTGAAAGTCTGGCGCTGGGCATCCAAACCGCTGTTGCACTGGCGGTCGATGCGGAGAATCTGATGTCAAGTCGGCTGGCCTGTGGGCACTTCGCACAAGAACACCGCGGCGCTGCTCGGCGTTTGGCAAAAGTCATTGCGTCATCTGAAGCAGTCTGAAGTCAGTTGGGCGGTCGCCTATCGACACCTAGCTGAAAGTGCAAAAAAGAGTGGCCAAGTTGCAGGGAATACCCCTACTTTGAGGACTAGAATGACAAAAAAATTTTGACAATTGTCAACAGCGTTGGCCCATCACAGAAGAAACCATGACTGAAACATCAGCAAACGAGTCGGCGGCGCCCGCGGCTCAGGGTAGCAGGCTCAAGAATATTGGCCTGTTTTTGATATCTCCGTTCATCGGGTTGTATTACGCGGTTTTGTTGCCTGGCAAGCTGTTTCAGTTGGCCATGAACGAGCGAAAGTCGGTTTCGCAAGCGGGTCAGGCCAGCAAATAAGTCACCGCTCCAGTCGGCACGCTTTCCTCCGCATGTCAGTCCGCGCTTGAGCACGACGGCGAATTTTCTACATGAGACTTTATCCATGAAAAGAACTTCCATACCTCGCATGGCGTGGCTCACCAATGGACTTTTGAGATCAGCTTTGGTCAGTCTGGTGCTGGCGATGGCTGGTCCGGTTGTGATGTCTGCTGACGCCAATCCGGTGGCCGAGCCTGCCCAGCCCGCCAGTGCCGCCAAACCCAGTGCGGCCAACAAGTCCCGTGTCGGCGTCACGCTGGGTGAAGAGGACGCAGCGTGCCAGAGTTGCCACGACAAGGAGGACATCGCAGTCAAGAAAACCGAGCTGGGTGAATCCGTCTCCATGCGGATATCGACCAAAGATTTCATTGACTCGATGCACTTCGAGACCAGTTGTACCGACTGCCACGAGGATGCCGATGGCAAAGACCACGGCAAAGTGGCGGTCCCCATGAAGAGCAAACGCGCCTATCGGATGTCGTTCCAGAACGCCTGCACGACTTGCCACAAGAAAAATGTGGCGGAATTCAAGGACAGCGTGCACGCCTCGATGGTTGCCGATGGCAGTGACAAGGCGCCTACCTGCTCCGACTGCCACAACTCGCATACCCTCAAGTCGGTCAAGTTGGTGGAGCCCATTGCCAACGTGCCGTGTTCCACCTGCCACAAGGAGATTTTCCGCGCCTATGCGGAAGATGTGCATGGGCTGGAGCGGGTGGCCAAGGGCAAGACCGCACCTTTGTGTGCCGATTGCCACAAGTCACACGCCATCAAGGCTGCGGCGGTAGGAAGCGATATCAAGGACTCTTGTCTGGCCTGTCACAAGGATTCAGTGGCCAAGCATGAGGAATGGTTGCCCAATTCCGGTCGGCACTTTGAGGCGATATCCTGCCCGGTTTGCCATGCCCCTTATGCCCAGCGTCGGGTCAACCTCAGAATGGTGGACAGCGTTGGAGGCAAGCAGCTGATCGAGAAAAAGGGTGTGCCGCAATTTGAACGCCTGGTTAACGCTGCCAACGGCACCGAAGGTAACTTGAACGAAAAAGAGCTGAGCAGTTTCCTGAAGGAATTCAACCTGGCAAATCCCGACAACAAGGCGATCCTGAGTGGTCGGCTCGAAGTGCGCTCAGGCATTCAGGCGCATCAGCTCAGCACCAAGGACCTGGCCATCAAGGACTGCAAGGTTTGCCACCAGGCTGGTGCCGTGCCCTTTGTCAGTGTGGTGTTGTCCATGGCCGGACCCGATGGCCGGCTGATGCGCGAGGGCGTAGAAAAAGAGGTGCTGACCTCGGCGACTGCCATGGGGTCCATGCGCGGCTTTTACGCCATCGGCAGCACGCGGATCAAATTACTGGATTACCTGCTGGTGCTGGTGGTGTTGGGTGTACTGGTGGTGCCAATCGGTCACATGACGGCGCACCGACTGTTCAAACGCCAGCGTGATGAACGCAATGCGAAGCGGAAAAATGCGTCTGCCAAGTCGACCCAATGACCCGCCAGAACTCAAGGAATCAGCCATGAAAAAAGTCTATATTCATCCGCTTCCCGTGCGCATCTGGCACTGGGTCAACGCCATGGGGTTTTTGGTGATGATTGCCACCGGGATTCAGATTCGGTACCTCGATCTGGTGCAGTTGATCCCCTTCAGAACCGCTGTCGTGGTGCACAACTGGATTGGCTTTGTGCTGATGGGCAACTTCTTTTTGTGGCTGGGGTTTTACCTTTTCACCGACAAGATCACGGTTTATTTGCCAGAGATGAACCCCAAGAAATATTTTGAGGATTCGTGGCGGCAGATCAAGTTCTACGGGTATGGCATCTTTTTGGGCGAGGAGAACCCGCATCATCCGACGATTTATCACAAATTTAATCCGCTGCAGATCATGATGTACCAGATCATCATGCTGCTGATGGTGCCGATCATGTTTTTGTCGGGCCTGTTGCTGTGGGATGTCAAGCGCTTTTCAAGTCTGATCGATTTGTTTGGCGGGGTGCGGGTTGTTGATACGGTGCATGTGCTGATGTTCATTGTTTTCTGTGGCTTCCTGCTCATGCACCTGTATCTGATCACCTTGGGTCACTCGCGGTTCGCCCACATCAAGGCCATGCTCACAGGCTACGAGGAAATTCACGACAAAAGCAAGTCCTGAGTTGCGGGTGCGCCCCACTTTTATGCGTCTGCTTTGATTTAAATCAACGTGGACAGACTTAAATGGAAAACCCGTCATATGACTCTTGACTTGATCTAAAGCAAGATTTCAAATCTCCGTCGTCTCTCTAGACAAGTTCAACTCATCAAAGGAATGATCAAATGACAAAAATCTCTCTGTCTACCCTGGCTACAGCCGTTCTGTTTGCATTGGGTGCTGCTGCGCCCGCACAGGCCGCAGTTGATGTAGAGGCCGCCAAGGCGCTCGCCAAATCCAACGATTGTCTGAAATGCCATGCTGCTGACAAAGACAAAAAGGGCCCGTCGATGAAAAAGATTGCTGACAAGTATCGTGGCAAGCCTGATGGTCAGGCATTGGCGATCAAGAACATGACGGAAGGGCAGAAGGTCAAGCTGACTGATGGCACCGAAGAAAAGCACAAGATCATTGATACCAAAGATCAGAAGGAGCTTAAGAACATTGCCGACTGGTATTTGTCACATTGATTTTTTGAACCGGCCCACAGGTTTGCGGGCCGTTCGGCGTAAATCAGTTAAATTGAACACGGCGGGATAAAAATGAAAAAGTCATTGATTCGATGGGGCGCGGCTTTGGTGGTGCTCGCTGCAATTGCAGGATGCGGCGGCGGCGGCGGCGGGGACAGTACCGGGCAGCCTGGAACGTCCACACCGCTGGCGGAGGCGATTGCCAAGGCAGCTGCCGTCGCGAGCAATGACACCGCCGTGAATTCCTCGGCATCGTTTGTTGTGCTACAGAACGCTGGCGTTCCCGCGGTCACGGTCAACAGCCCGCCGGTGGTCAAGTTTGTGGTCTTCTCTGATGGCAAGGTCAAGACTGGCCTGACCACGGCCAACACCCGCTTTGCCATCGCCAAATTGCTGCCTGGAACCTCGGGCACCCCGGATCAGTGGGTGAGCTATGTGACCAAGCAGGTCGCCGGAAAACCCGGTTTTGGTCCGGGCGGATCCCCTGCGCTGGCTTCGGCGCCGCAAGCGAGCACGGACACCGCAGCCGCATCCCAACTGGTGTACAACGCAGAAGGTTATTACACCTACACGTTTTCGACCGACATCAAGTCAGTGCCCGGCATCAGCTATGAACCCAACCGCACCCACCGTGTGGCCATTCAGCTGAGCTACAAGAATGCCGCCGGCGAGGATGTGCTGGTCAACCCCTATTTTGATTTCACCATTGTGGACGGCAAGTCGGTCGTCGTGACTGACCCGGCCAAGACCCGCAAGATGACCGATGTGGCATCGTGCAACGGCTGCCACGAGAAGCTGGCCCTGCATGGTGGCGGACGTGTGGACACCCAGTACTGCGTGATGTGTCATAACACGGGTACGGTTGACCCTGAAAGTGGCAACAACCTGGATATGGCGACCATGAGCCACAAGATCCACGCGGGCAAGTTGCTCAAGAAGAATCTGGCGGCTGGTGGTGAGGACTACACCATCTGGGGCTACGGCAATGCCAAACACAATTACGCCGAGGTGGGTTTCCCGCAGGACTTGCGCAATTGCGCAGTGTGCCACTCAAGTGCCAATCCGAATACCCCGCAAGGTGACAACTGGAAGGCCAAGGTTTCCAAAGAGGCCTGTCTGACTTGCCACGCCAACAAGACCGGTTCGCCCTGGAATACCAGCCACAATGCCATTGCGGTGTCTGTGCTGAAGGATACTGCGGCCAAGGCCACCGATATGGGCAATCAATTGTGCTCAGGCTGTCACCTGGGTGATGTGACCATTTCACCGGAATGGGTGCACTGGAACCAGAATGAGGAAAATTCTGCCAAGTACAAGATGAGTATTGACAGCGTGGCGTTCAATGACACTGCTGACAAGAAAGCCCGTAAGGTGTCGGTGACTTACGCGCTATCCAATCCGCTCGATGGCACCGTTTGGGATCTGAAATCCGACGCCAAGAAATTTGGAAGCCTGCGTTTTGTGCTGGCATACCAAAATATGACGACGCAAACCAGTAATGGCCAGCCCAACGCCATCACGGAGTTCTCGGCCTACAACAATGGCGGAAGTTCTGCCAATGCGTATGCCAAGGATGGCGTCAATCTGGGCGGCAACCGGTTTAAGGTGGACATCGCGATACCGGATGACACCGCCATCGCGATTGCCTCTGGAACCGCGCGGGTCGTCAGCTATGGGCAGGTCATTGAAAACAAACTTGACGTCAAGACTCGCAAGGAAGTTACCCCGGCGGTGAATGCCAACATTGTGGTTCAGCACACCTTTAAGGATGTGCTGCTCAGCGGCAGCGCGCTGAACCCGCGCCGAGCGGTTGTTTCCAATGAAAAGTGCAATGTCTGTCATGGTGCCTTGGGGACTACGTCAGGTTCTAACACGGCCGACAATGCCTTCCACAGCGGCGCACGCAACACCGTTGAGTCCTGTGCGGTCTGCCATGATGCAAACCGGGCCTCGTCCACGATCATGACCAATGGGATGGCGATGAATGAGTCGTATCAGTTCAAACGCATGATCCACGGCATTCACGGCAACTCGGTGCGTACCACACCGTTTACTCACGGCAATGCAGTGGTGGGAGTTTTCAACAAGGATGGAACGTCTGCTACGGGTGGGGCGCCGCTTGCTGCTGGTGTCGAAAATTACGCCGCTGAGGTAGCCTGGCCCGGCGTAGGCATCAATTGCAATGCCTGCCATGTCAACAACTCCTATAAGCAGGATCTTGGGCCGCTGGGCGCAACCGTGTCACCCCGGGTTACCGGAGCGGATCCTTTGGGATACAAGGTGATTTCGCCCATGGCCGCCAGCTGCACCTCCTGCCATGATTCAAGCAAGGCGATCGGTCACGTCACGACTTTCAGTGATCCACCGGCATCGTTTGGCAACCTGACCCAGTCTCAGATCAATGGGTTGCCCAAAGAGGGCTGTTATGACTGCCACTCGAGCGGCAAGTTCAAGGGTGTCGATATCGTTCATGGACAGAACTGATCCGGTATGACTTTCAGGTCACAGGGGGCAGATTGATGCCCCTCGTCGACCTGGTCACCGGAGCTTTGGCTCAGTCATGCGTACCTGGACCTGTTCTTAAGGGGTTGGAATGAAGACGAAACTTGCGCTGGCCATTTTGGGCCTGTGTTTGATGGGCATGCTGGGTTCGGCATGGGGAGCGGAGCCAGACAGGAGTCTGAAGGGTGCTGCGCTTTGCGTGAGCTGTCACGATCAGGACGACCTGCCCGACATGAGCGACAGCCTGCATGCGCCCGTCGACGTAAAGAAACCCCCCATGGCTGCAGCAGCTGCCGCACTGAGCAGTCGTGTCATGGGGGATATCGATAATTTGCGTGCACCCACCTGCGCCAGTTGTCACGGTGAAAGTGACACCCACTCGTTCAAACCCGAGGGAGCCAAAGATCTGCCCAAGCCCGATTTCACCTACGGCAAGAAGCCTGGCAAAATTTCGGCGCTGCCGCCATCTGAGCGCAGCCGGGTGTGTCTGGCGTGTCATGACCGGGATGCCAAACGCGCCTATTGGCTCGGTAGCCCGCATCAGTCGGCCGATATTGCCTGTGACTCTTGCCACCAGGTGCACACCAGTCGTGACAAAGTACTGAGTGGTCGCGTCAATCAGACCGAGTCTTGCTATACCTGCCATAAAGATGTACGCAATCAGGTCAATCGCCCGTCGCACCATCCGGTGTCTGAAGGCAAGATGGCATGTTCGGACTGCCACAACGTTCATGGCTCTGCGGGCGACAAGCTGGCCAAGCGCAGCACAATGACAGACACCTGTTTTACCTGTCACGCTGAAAAGCGGGGTCCGTTTGTGCACCCACATCAGCCGGTGGCAGACGACTGCTCCAATTGCCACAATTCCCACGGCAGCACCGTGCCAGGCATGCTCAAGGCGCGTGCGCCCATGTTGTGTCAGCAATGCCATACGCCGCACGTGGCCGGTGGCGTGGGTGGCCTTGGCGGACAGGCCGGAGTCTATGGTCTGGCGGCTCTGGGACAGACCTCGCCACTCATCACGGGTGTGACGGGCGGTAAAAACGTTGTCAACATGTGGCAGGGACGCAGTTGCATGAACTGCCACACGCAGGTTCATGGGTCAAACAACCCATCCACCACCAATGGGACACCCCAGCGATTGATGCGCTGATGTACGGAGAGCCATCATGACCCACTCTGATTTTTCTTCTCGTTTTCGTCTTTCAGCGGTCGCCCTGGCGGCCTGCACATTGTGTGTCTCCATGCCGGCGGCCGCTGGCGACGACGAGGCACCACCGGTGCAGGCAACCATCGCGGTTGGTGCCGGGCTGGTGAATGGAACACGCGCTGATCGTGCCCTGTTTGGGCAATATTATGGGCTGGAGGGTAGCCAGCAAGCGGTGGGAATCCTTGACATTGATTACCGCCTGCGCAAGCACGAAACCGCCACATGGATTGACTTCAAGGGTGAGAATCTGCTGGGGGATTCGCGTGAAATGCACCTGGTGTGGCGCAACCCAGGCGAATGGAAGGCCAGTGTCGACTATTCGGAACTGGTGCACTACGACCCGAACAGCTTTAACAGTGGGTTGAGTGGTGTCGGTTCCACCAACCCTCAGGTCGCGCTATTGCCGGGTGGTTTGGGTACCGGCACAGAGTTTGACCTGAAAACCAAGCGAACCGGCTTGGGTGTGGGCTTTTCCAAGCGGGTGAGCAACGACGTGCAAATCGATATTGAGCTCAAGACTGAAAAGAAGGAGGGTTCTCGGCTGTTTGGTGTCGGCATGAACTGTTTTTCTGCAATTGCCTCGTGCGGGCCAACCACCGGTTTCAACACGGGTTGGGCGCTGCTTATGTTGCCAGAACCCATTAGCGCCAATCATAGTCAGATGGAGGCGCGTCTGACCTATGCGCGCGACAAGTTCAGCATCAGCGCCGGTTATTACGGCTCGTTTTACCGCAACGATTACTCCACCCTGAATCCGGCTGTACCCAGTGTCCTGAACAACCCGTTGGGAAGTCCGTTGAGTCTCAGCAGCGGCTTGCAGGCACTATTGAGTCAACCGGTGGCATTGACACCTGACAATCAGGCGCATCAACTTGATGTGGCGGGGAGTTATGCGTTTACCGACACGACGCGGGCAATGTTCCGGTTGGCTTACGCCAATGCCACTCAGGACAGCAATTTTGCAGCAGATGGGCTAGCGGGTGCGCCCGTCGGTGTATCCAGCCTGGCGGGCAAAGTGATTACGACATCGGTCCGGTTGGGTGTGTCGTCCCACCCGATGCGAAACCTGACTTTGTTAGCCGATTTGCGTTATGACGACAAAGACGACCAGACGCCGCTGGCCTACTACAACAATGCTGACGGTAGCACACGTTATACCAACCGCACATTGCCTGATCAAAGGACTCGGGGCAAGCTGGAAGCCAACTGGCAGTTCTCTGGTGGCTATCGCGGCACAGTCGCGGCAAATTATGAGTCGATCGATCGGGGTGCGTTCACTGCCAGCAGCGCGGCAGCAGGTATCAGCGCACTGCGGCAGCAGACCGACGAAACCACCTTGCGCGCCGAACTGCGCCGGCAGTTGACCGAGGACTTCAGTGGCACCGTGGCATTGTCCAGCAGCAAGCGCACCGGTTCAAACTGGCTTCGGGACAACAGCGGAGTCGGTGTGACCGAGGTGGTCAACCCGGCTGACGCTGTCAACGGTTTCCTACCTGGCGCGGTGTTCATGCCCATGCTGGCGGATCGAAATCGTGACAAGGTGCGACTGTATGCGGACTGGCAAGCCTCCAAAAAGCTCACGCTGCAGTTCACTGCAGAAGGTGGCAAGGATAGCTATTCGTCGCCCAGCACTTACGGGCTGCAGGACACCCGGATGAACCACTTCGGCATCGACTTTGCCTACGCCGAGTCCTTTAACTGGAATTTCAACGGTTATCTTTCGCACGGCGTGCAGAGTTTCAATCAATCACGTTACGCAGGTTATGTGATGGCGTTCGAGAACACCAGTCTGAATGCTGGCCTTGGCTTTACCGGCAAAGTGAACAGCAACTTTGAAATCGGTGGCAATGTGACATTCAGTGACGAGAAGAGTGTTTACGCTCAAACACTCGACAGGTTTGCCACGGCGGACAGTGTGGCGCTGCTTGCGGCTACGGGTGGGCTACCTGATGTGGTGTACCGCCAGACCGCTCTGAAGCTCTTTGGAAATTACGCACTGGACAAGCGCTCAGGCATTCGAGTCGACTTGGTGCATCAACGCACGAAGATAAATGACTGGGCCTGGAACTACAACGGCGTGCCGTTTGCGTATTCTGATGGCACCACGGTGATGCATAAGCCGTCTCAGTCCGCCAGCTTTATTGGTATTTCTTACATCTACCGTCTGCCGTGATGCAACCGTTGTCGTGGGTAGCCTGCACGATTGATCCGAGTTGGGTGAGTTCAGCGAAGTCGCGCACGGTGAACTGGCTTTGATTTTTCTCAAACTATATTTATTTGCCGACCCTATTCCCTTTCGATTTTTGGGGTAATTGAGTTAGCATCAAAAAACTTTTTGTTACAACGAAGGAGAGCCTTATGAAGCTTACTGTGCAGTCAGTTCACCCCAGGCCATCGCCGCATTGGACCCGCTATGCGGCGGCTGGTCTGTTGGCAATGGCCATCGCCGGTTGCGGTGGTGGCGGTGGTGGAGATACTGCCGTGGTGCCGCCCGGCCCAACGCTTCCCTCGGTGACTCCTCCGACAGGTACATCTCCTGTCAATGTGGCTAACTTGACTTCGGCGCAGTTTGCCGCGCTGACCCCTAAGGTCACCGTCGGTGGTGTCGCCATTAACAGCCCAGCTGTTGTAACCTTTGCGATGTCGGACGGAACGGCAGCGGACAATCCCATCATTGGATTCAACGCCACCAACAAGCCAAGCTCGACCAATTTGGCCAGCCTGGCCAACTTGCGTTTCTCGCTGGCCAAGTTGGTCCCCGGCAAGGATGGCAACGTCAGCAAGTGGGTCAATTACATTGTGACCACCGCGCCAACGCTGAATGCCGATGGCACCGTCAAAGTCGCCTCCGTGCCTTCCACGCCAACCACCGACCAATTTGGTACCTTGGTTGACAACAAGAATGGAACCTATACCTACACTTTTGGTCGCGACATCAAGGCCATCAAGGCGCTGGTGGATTCTGCTACCTTGGCTGCACCAAAGGTGGCAGCAGATCTGGGTGATCTGACCTATGATCCGACCCTGACGCACCGCCTGACCATTCAGGTTTCTGGCAATGCACCGGGCACAGGCACCAATACCCCGGATGGCAGCAATTCTGGCGTCACCGCAGTGGCCATGGCCAATCCGGTCAATGTCATTTATGACTTTGTCCCTGCGAATGGCAAGCCGGTTTCTGCGACAGATTTCCAGCGCGAAATCGTATCCAAGACCGTTTGTAACGAGTGCCACGAAAAGCTCACGCTGCATGGCTCCCGCAATGACACCCAGTACTGCGTGGTGTGCCACAACGATCAGTTGAAGTTTGGCAAAGCGAATGTGGCGTCCACCAACGGCAAGTTCCCGGCATTGACGGAAACAGTGACGACCGATGCAACCACGGGCATCAAGTCCTACCGCTACAGCCCGAGCATGTCAGTTGCCGACGGTGAGGTGTTGGGCGATTTCCCGATCATGGTTCACAAGATTCACAGTGGTGGTGATCTGGTCAAGGAAAATTACAACCTGGCCAACGTAGTTCTGGATCAAAAGGGCTTCTCGATCCTTGGCAGTGGTCAAAAGATGTGTGCCAAGTGCCACGACAACACCAAGGCAGCTCAGGCCGACAACTGGAATACCAAACCCAGTCAATTGGCTTGCGGCTCTTGCCACGACGGTATCGACTGGAAAACGGGCGCGGGCTCCACGATTGCTGACGGACAAGCGTATAACGCTGCACCTGCAAGCACAAATCCGGTGCTGGCCAAGACTGGTCACTTGCCTGGTCAGGGCTTGAGCAACCAAGCGTGTACGATTTGTCATACACCTGCCGATATCAAGGTCTATCACCAGACCGAGAACATCACCAAGCACAATCCCACGATCAAAGCTGGACTGGTGACGTTCACCTACGACATCAAGTCTGCTGCGGTGGATGCCGCTACCAACAATCTGACCGTTGTGTTCAAGATCGCTGCTGATGGCAAGCCGGTAACTTTTGTGGCACCTGCCGCAACTGTCTCGAACTCGCTCACTGGCTTTACAGGTGGTCCTAGCTTCCTGTTGGCTTATGCGCAAGCGCAGGACGGTATTGCTACACCTGTGGACTACAACAATGCAGGTATCAAGCAAGCACAGGCGATTTCCGTTACCCTGGCTGACTTGTTGAGCACCAGCAAGGCAGCTACCGTGGGTACGATGTCGGCAACGGCTGATGCAGCCGGTTATTACACGGCAACCATCAAGGGCGACGCCGCAGGCACGAAGAAGTTCCCGGTCGGTGCAACGCTGCGTGCGGTGGGCTTGCAAGGGTACTACACCCAGGTTTCGCCTGCCTCTGCGCGTCACGCCATCTCGGTGGTGAAGTCCGTCACGGGTGACACCGAACGCCGCAAGGTGGTGGACTCTGACAAATGCTCCAATTGCCACGAGTGGTTTGAAGGCCATGGCGGCAATCGTGTTTATCAAGTACAGGTTTGTGTCATGTGCCACACCCCGGGTCTGGCGACCAGTGGACGTGGTATCAGCGATACCGCTCTGAAGGCCTATACGGCATTCACGGCCGCGGATAACCGGATTCTGGCCGGATGGGGCTTTGACAAGAATGCGACCAATGCAGCGTTGAAATTGCCTGTTGTGACCAACAACTTCAAGGACATGATCCACGGTATTCATGCTGGTCGCGAAACCGCTGCACCGTTTATGGATGCACGGGACCGCACGCCGTCTGCCATTACCCTGCTGGACTTCAAACGCATGGACTTCCCGGGCAAGATCAACAACTGTGAAACCTGTCACGTTGCAGGAACGTACAGCGGTGTTCCGGTCAATGCCTTGGCATCTACCTATGAGTCGATTGATGCGGCCTACAACACAGCGATTGGCGCAAATAACGCGACTACTGTGCTGGCTAAGACTGCGTTGAACACTCATAACACGACCGACAAGGTGACCTCACCTTATGTGGCGTCTTGTGTTGGGTGCCACAGCTCGGCCAAGGCGACAACCCACTTTGGTTTGTACAAGAGTGCTGTGGTCAATCAGGCTCGAAGCGTGTTTGCTTCCACTGTCGCCTCAGGCACTTCTGACGCAACTGCAAGCGTGTGCGCAAGCTGCCACGGTGTTGGCAAAGACAAGGATGTTGTCGCTGCACACAAATAGCGGGTGAAGCCGGGACACGGTTTGCCGTGTTCCGGTTGTGATTTAGACCCGACATAACCCGAATGTTCATTGCATCCGGGTTATTTTTTTGCCTGTTCATTTTGATCGGAACAGGCAATGCCCTTTGATAATCTACACATCATGCATCGACCAACGAGAGCCACCATGTCGCTATCAGTACTGAGAATTTCGTTTTGCACACTCCTGCTTTTTACTGGCTTTGCAGCAGGCGCAGCAACAGAGCAGAAGGCCGTGGCGAAGGCAGCCGCCAGTTCGGCGCCGCCCGTATCAAAAAATTCGAATCAAAAGGAGGCCAAACCGGTCACTGCGGCCAAGGTAAGGTTGGTCGACATCAACAGCGCTGGCATCAACGAACTCAAGACTCTGCCAGGTGTGACGGACGCCGTTGCGCAGACCATCATCGCCGGTCGCCCCTTTGGTAGCAAGGCGCAATTGACGACCCGCGGCATCCTTGGTCGTGAGGTTTATGAGGATATCAAGACACTGGTGATTGCCAGGCAAACTGCAGAAACGACCGCGAAGTTGTTAAAAAAATAGCGGTTGCCAAAAAACGCGACTTTGGCTGATTTCACCAGCCTCGGCTAAAGTCCGAAGTCGGTGGCCAGCGGCGTGATGCCCAGGATCGACTATTTACTGGGCAATCAGGGCGTTGAGCGTCTGCAGGTCGGCACTGTCAAGTGTGCCGTTCGCTTGGCGCAGCCGGAGGGTCCCCACCAGCACGTCGTAACGTGCCTTGGCGAGTTTGGCTTTGGTATCAAAGAGCTGACTTTGCGAGTTGAGCACGTCAATGTTGATGCGCACCCCGACCTGGTAACCGAGTTTGTTGGCGTCAAGCGCACTTTGGCTGGAGGCCTCTGCCGCTTCGAGTGCCTTGACCTGTCCCAAGCCTGAGCGAACACCAAAGAATGCGGCACGGGTGGCTTGCGCTACACCACGCTGCGCACCTTCAAGGTCGGTGCGCGCCTTGTCTTCGAGGGACAGCGTCTCCTTGATGCGATTTTGCGTGGCATAGCCGGCAAACAGCGGCAGGTTGAAGGCTAGGCCTACGGCGAAGACGTTGTTGCGATAGTCCAGCGTTGTGCTCGATGAGCCGTTGTTTTGGGTGATGTTGTAACTTCCGGTCAGATCCAGGGTTGGCAAATGACCGGCTTTGGCTTTCTGGGTTTCGAGCTGCGCCACTTCCAGTGCCTGCTGGGCTTGCAGCACGCTGGGGTGCTGCTGCTGCGACAAGGTAACCCATTGCCCCACATCATCAGGAGTGACCGCAGCGATGGTGGCGGGAACTTTCAAGGGCTTCGGCGTCGCATCGACCTTTCCGGTGAGTTGGTCGAGCGCGAGTTTCTTCACCCTCAAGTCGTTCTCGGACGCAATTTCCTGCGCCAGTACCAGATCAAACTTGGCCTGTGCCTCGCGGGTGTCGGTGATGGTGGAGGTGCCGACTTCGAAATTGCGCTTGGCCGAGGCCAGTTGCTCGGAAACTGCGGCCTTTTGTGCCTTGATGAAGTTCAGGTTGTCACTGGCCGCCAACACATCAAAGTACGCCTGGCTGACCCGAACGATCAAGTCCTGTTCGGCTGCCGTGAGCTGCGCCTGGGCGATGGTGATCAATTTTTTGCCTTGCTCGGCCGTTGCGGTGTTGGCAGGTCGGTACAAAGGCTGCGATCCTGATACCGTGGCCGACTGGCTGCCAAAACTGCCACGGTCGAAGCTGTCAACATCGCTTGACACATGGGTGCGGTTGATGCCCAGTGCCAGATTGGCGCTGGGTAAAACGGCCGCACGTGCCTGCTCTGCCTTGGAAAGGTTGGCGTCGTATTGCAGCCTGGCCGACTGGTAAGTGCTGTCAAACTGACGCGCCGCATCGTACAGTTCACTCAGGCTTTGCGCTGCCACCGGCTCCGCCAGAAGGGTAGCCAGAACCACAGAAAGGGGAAGTAGACGGTAGTTGTTCATGGTTGGCAGAAATTTGGATGGCAGGAGGGTAAAGCGACAAGGAGCAAAAGTATTCCCTAACGCAATGGTTTAGTACCGTGGCACGGTTGGATCAAGTTCAGCGGACCAGGCGTAAATGCCCCCTGCAATGTTGGCAACATGATCAAACCCGCGGGATTTGAGAAAGTTGGCAACCTGCATACTGCGACCGCCGTGGTGACAAAGGCAGGCGATGGGGCGATGCGGGTCGAGTTCATGCAGACGTGGTGGGATGACGCTCATCGGGATAGCGATCAGCTCGAACCCATCAGCTTTGACACTGGACATGCGCAATTCGTAGGGCTCGCGCACATCCAGCACGATGGGCTGACCATGCTCTCGCACTGCTTCCAGCCAGTCGACAAGTTGGGCGGGTCGGATCTGGGCCAACATGTCAGAATTTGAAAGCCGAAGCCTGCGGGAAGTTCAGCAGGCGTGGCGCGTTGTCGTCCCATTTTTCATCGGACTTGAAGTTGCTCTCGCTGGTGCGTGTGATCACCTGAGCGTGCATGATGGGCTCGTCGCCGACGATGGCCACCAGCCGCCCGCCGATCTTGAGCTGAGACAACAATGGCAGTGGCACTTCAGCCACTGAGCCACCCAACAAGATCACATCAAACGGGCCGTCGGCGGCAGCGCCGGCAGCGCCGTCAGCCTGACGCACTTCGGCATTGCGAACACCCGCCTTCTGCAGGTTGGCGCGCGCCAGGTCGGCCAGCTCGGCGTTGATCTCGAGCGACACCACCCGCTGCGCCTGATGCGCCAGCAGCGCCGTCATAAAACCCGAACCCGCGCCGATCTCCAACACCTTGTCCGTCGGCTGAACGGCGGCGTCTTGCAGCAAACGCGCTTGCAGCCGCGGTGCCAGCATGGCCTGACCGGCAGCCAGCGGAATCGCCATATCGGCAAAAGCCATGGCTTTGTAGCTGGCAGGTACGAAATTCTCACGCTTGACCGTCGACAGCAACTCCAGCACCGCAGCATCTGCCACGTCCCAAGGGCGGATTTGCTGCTCGATCATGTGATAACGGGCTTTTTCTACGTCGTGCAAGTTCATTGTTACTCCAGGGGGTATGGTAGCGGTAAACCTTGATTTTAGCTTCCGGTCGTGTCAATCGCTGGCATGGCTTGTGGTCTTTACCGGCGGTTTGCCACGGTGCCTTCGAAGCCACTGGGACAGATCGTCCAGGTAGCAATACACCACGGGCACCACCACCAGCGTCAGCAGTGACGAAGTAATGACGCCGCCGATGACCGCCTGGCCCATGGGTGCGCGCATCTCCGCACCTTCAGACAGGGCAAATGCCAAGGGCATCATGCCAAAAATCATGGCCAGAGTGGTCATCAGGATTGGCCGCAGTCGCACCTGGGCCGCGAGCAACAGAGCATCGTGCCGGTCCAGCCCGGCCACCGGTTGCCCGTGATCGTTCACATGTTCACTGCGTGCGCGGATGGCAAAGTCCACCAGCAAAATTGCATTCTTGGTGACCAGCCCCATCAGCATCACCACCCCGATCACAGAGAACATCGACAGTGTGGAGTTGAACATCAGCAACGCCAGCACCACTCCGATCAGCGTCATCGGCAGCGCGGTCATCAGCGCTAGCGGCTGGAAAAAGCTCTTGAACTGACTGGCCAGAATCATGTAAATAAAGATCACCGCCATGGCCAGCGCTGACAGGGCATAACCGAAGGCCTCGGCCATGTCTTTCACGGAGCCACTGAATTTATAGCTGTAGCCTGGCGGCATGGCAACGCCGTCCATCGCAACTTTGATGTCAGCTGAAATTTCTCCTGCCGATCGGCCGGACACGTTGCCGGTGATCGCCACTTCACGCGTCAGGTCGCGGCGGTTGATCTGGTTGGACCCGGTGGATTCGTTGATGCTGGCCACCTGATCCAGGCGGACGATGCGACTACTGCCATCTGCGTTGCTCCCCAATGAAAAAGGCAAGCCACTCAGGTCCGCACTCTGGTTGCGTGCCTGGGGTGCCAGACGCACGTTCACATCGTAGGTCTGGTCGTCTGGGGCGCGCCAGTTGCCCACGGTCTGGCCCGACACCAGTGTCCGCAACGCACTGCCGATCTGCGCCACGCTCAAGCCCAGGTCCGATGCCACATCGCGGCGAACCCCCACATCCAGCGTGGGTTTGTCAGGCTTCAGCGACGAATCGATGTCCACCAGTCCAGGGATCACACGAATCCGCTCCAGCGCCACTGCCGTCAGTCGCGACAGTTCTCCCATGTCGGCACCCTGGATCGAGAACGCAATTTGTTTTTGACCGCCCACCGGGTCGAGCAGGCCGACATGGGTCACACTGATGCCCGGTACTTCGCGCAGCCGTTGGCGCAGCAGCACCGACATATCGTCGACGCTGCGACGACGCTCGGCGCGGTCAACCAGCCGGATGTAAATGCTGGCGTAGATTTTTCCGGGTGCATTGCCGGTATTGATGGTGGTGAGGGTGTAACGAACTTCCGGAAAGGAACGAATCACCGCATCCACCTGCTGCGCCCTGGCCTGGGTGACGTCGAGCGATGAACCGACCGGCGTATGGAAGGTCAGGTTGGTTTCAGAAAAATCCGATTTCGGCACAAATTCGGTTCCCAGCAAGGGCACCATGAACACGCTGCCCACAAAAATGGTCAACGCAATCGCCAGTGTGGTCAACTTGTGCTGCAAGGACCAGCGCAGGATGCCTTGATAGATGTCAATCAGGGCGTCGGTACCATGGTCAAACAGCGAAGTCACGCGCCCGATGGTCTTGTCGTAAAAGCTCACCGGGCGGTGGCGCTGGCCATGTGCCTCGATGCTGGGGTCGTGCCAGATGCTTGACAGCATCGGGTCAAGCGTGAAACTGACAAACATCGATATGCTGACTGCGGCGACGATCGTCAGGCCGAATTCGTGGAAGAACTTGCCGATGATGCCGCCCATGAAGCCAATCGGTAAAAACACCGCCACGATCGACATGGTGGTGGCAAACACCGCCAGGCCGATCTCTCGTGTACCGTCCATGGCGGCATCAAACGCACTTTTGCCCATTTGCACGTGGCGCACGATGTTTTCGCGCACCACGATGGCATCGTCGATCAGCAGGCCAACACACAGGCTGAGCGCCATCATGGTGATCATGTTGACGGTAAAACCCAGCAAGTTCATGAAGAAAAAGGTGCTGATCAAGGCAATCGGCAGCGTCAACCCGGTGATGACCGTGGAGCGCCAGGAGTTCAGAAACAAAAACACGATCAGGATGGTCAGCAATGCCCCTTCCAGCAAGGTCTGGCGCACATTGGCGACTGACACCCGAATCTGTCGTGAGCCGTCGGTGATGGGAGTCAGTTTGACGCCTTGCGGCAACTGGGTTTGCAGCTCGGCCAGCATCCGGTTCAGGCCGTCGACCACACCAATGGTGTTCTCGTCCTGCGATTTCTGCACGTTCAGCAGCAAAGTACGCTCGCCGTTATAGAGCGCCAGGCTTTCCACTTCCTGCGCGCCATCGCTCACACGCGCCACCTGTTCCACGCGGATGGCCACACCGTTCCTGCGGGTGATGATGATGCGGCCAAAGTCTTCCGGGCGTTCGATACGCGCAGCAATCTGGATCACCCGGTCTTGTTCGAGCGAGCGGATACTGCCAACCGGGAAGTCCTGGTTTTCATTGCGCACCGCACTCGCCACCTGTTCGGGCGTGATGCCAAAAGCTTCCAGTGCCTGCGGATTGAGGTAAATGTTGATCTCGCGCTTGGCTCCTCCCACCAAGGTCACGGAACCCACACCGCGCACATTCTCCAGCCGCTTTTTCAGCGTTTGTTCAGACCAGTTGGTTAGTTCCACCGCGTTCATGGCGGTGCCAGAACTGCCATCCGGCAGAACCGCCACCGACCAGACGGCGCGACTGGCCGGATCAAAACGCAGCACCCGTGGCTCCTTGACCTCGGTGCGCAGGTTGGGCCGCACCGAGGCCACCTTTTCGCGCACGTCATCCGCCGCCTTGCGCCCGTCAATGTGCAGACCGAATTCGATGATCACCACCGACTGGCCTTCGTAGGAGCGTGAGGTCAGCGCGTTGATGCCGGCAATGCTGTTGACACCTTCCTCAAGCTTCTTGGTGACTTCGCTTTCGACAATCTCAGGCGAGGCACCCGGGTAATCGGTGCTGATGACCACCACCGGAAAATCAACATTGGGAAACTGATCGACCCGCAGGCGCTGCATCGAAAACAGCCCAAGCACCACCAGAGCCAGCATGACCATGGTGGCAAACACCGGGTTGCCCAGGCTGACGCGGGTGAACCACATTCAGGGCTTTGCAGGCGCACTGGCGCCGAGTTGTACCGGTGTGTTGGCGCGCAAAGCACCAACATGGCCCGCCAGCACCAGCGTGCCCTCGCTGACACCCTCAACCGCCACCATGGTTTCTCCATCAATTTCGCTTTTTTGCCCAATCACCACGGGCGAATATTGCACTTTATTTTGTAGCGAAATTTGCAGATAAGGTGCCGGTTTATCGGTGCGCACTGCGCTCAGCGGGACCGACAGCAGGCTCTGACTGCCGGTGTGCAGCAAGCCCTGGGCAAACAAGCCATGGCGCAACCCGCTTCCCGGGGCAATGGCCAGATAAAGCTGAACGGCGCGGCTACCCGCACTGGCGCTGGGGTTGATGCGTGCCAGTGTTGCCGAAACGGGTTGGCTGCTGCCGTCGACTCGCACCTGCGCCAACTGCCCGATTTTGAGTTGCATGGCATCGGCCGAGCTGACGCTGGCTTCGAGCTCCAGACGACTCAGGTCAACAATTTCCAGCACCCGTGTTTCCACCGCCACCCGCTCACCATTTTGGACCAGGCGTTGCGACACCTGCCCTGCCACCGGCGCGCGCATTACCGTGTCATCCAATGCTTTGGTGGCCAGTTCGGCTCCGGCTTGCGTAGCGGCCAGCGTGGCCTGCGCCGCGGCAAGATTGGCTTGTGAGTTTTCCAATGCGGTGCCTGAAATGAAGCCCTGCGCCACCAGGGCCCGGTTGTTGTCAAAGCTGCGTTGTGCGATGTCCACTTGTGCTCGGGCGGTCTGGACCTGCTGGCGGGCTTGGTCAAGACGGGCACGGGATTCCAGTGGGTCGACACGGGCCAATACCTGACCGGCTTTGACCGTGTCGCCTTCGCGCACGGTCAGACCTTGAATTTCTCCGGGGATTCTGGCTTTGACAAAGGCCGTGTTCACGGCCTTGACGGTGCCAGAGATCGGCAAGGTGGCTGGCAACCGGCGCAGTTTGACCTGCAACAGATCGGTCGCCGCGAGCTTGATGGCCACCTGGGTTTTTTGTGCATCCTGCTGCGCCTGCAATGCGGCCTGTTTGGTCTGACGCGCCGACAACGTGCGCAATGCGCCGCCTATCAGCAGCGCCATTATCAGGCCCGCTGCTGCCCATTTCAACGAGGGCTTCATGTTGGCGTTGACTCCCGGTGGGACGGCATCGATACCGGGTTGACACCAAATCCGGTCATCAGTACCTCATACTGTGTCGCAAGGTACTGTCTGGGATCGATTTGCAGCAGGCCACAACAGCAGGACCCCAGGGAGTGTTTCGACATTGCCAAAAACAACAGCGGTGCCATGACCATCAGCACGCCATAGCGCAAGTCCATCGCGCGAAACTCACCGCGATCGATGCCACGGCGCAAGATCCGCTCAATCAGCGCAGTGCCGGGCAGCATGACCTCGTTTTGATAAAACAGGGCCAGCTCTGGAAAGTTATGCGCTTCACTCATCATCAGTTTGGGGATCCCTGAAGCTTTGGTGGCGCCAATACGCTCCCACCAACTGTGCAGACAATAGTGCAGCATTTCGTGTGAACTGCCAACAAACTGATCGATCTCGGCGTCCCACTCGGCAAACCGGCCCGAAATGTTCTCGCGCACCACGGCTTTAAACAGCTCTTCCTTGCTGGGAAAGTACAAGAACAAGGTGCCTTTGGAAACGCCTGCTCGCCGGGCGACTTCGTCGACCCGAGTCGCCGCAAAGCCCTTTTCAACAAACAGATCCAGTGCGGCGGCCAGCAATTCGCCCGGACGCGCATCCTTGCGTCGCTCACGCCGGGTGTGCTCGTCACCGCTGGATTCGGAAGGGGAGTAGGTATTGGGCAAGGCCGGCATCAGTTACTGACTCAGTGGTTATTAATATAGCGATGTGCTGCTGACTTGTCAATTGTTGGGGGGCAAAATTGGTCCTGGCCTGCGAGGGCAACCCACCATCCCGGCCATCGGACAGGGGTATTCGGGCAATTGCAGCACCCCAGCGCCAGGCGGATTATTCTGCAGCTTGAACAGCCGCTTGATCAAGCGTTTCATGTCGTTTCATCTAAGGAGCCCAGCCGTATGACCACACCTGCTCAGGCCTGCACCTCGACCATCGTGCTCGGTGGCGGGTGTTTTTGGTGCCTGGATGCTGTTTATGCCAACGTCAAGGGTATCGTTTCGGTGGAGTCGGGCTACAGCAACGGGCAGCTGCGACAACCGAGCTACGAACAGGTCTGTAGCGGCAATACCGGCCATGCGGAGGTGGTCAAGCTTGAGTTTGACCCTCAGATCATCAGCCTGCGCGAAATTTTGGAGATCTTCTTTGTGATCCATGACCCAACCACCCGTAACGCCCAGGGGAATGACCACGGTACCCAATACCGCAGTGGTATTTATTTTGTCGACATGGCGCAGCAGCCGGTGGCGCAGCAGGTGCTGCAAGAGTTGGGTCAGAGCGGGGTGTACACGCGTCCTATCGTCACCGAATTGCAAGGCTTGCAGAACTATTGGCCTGCCGAGGACTATCACCAGGACTTTTTCGCACGCAATCCGCACCAAGGCTACTGCCAGGCCGTCGCAGCGCCCAAAGTCGCCAAATTTCGCAAGACCTTTGCGCGCCTGCAGAAGGACTGACGCTGCGACGTGCGGGAGGGCTTGTTCAATGGGCTGACAGCTCGGCCAGTGTGTCCAAACGCATCAACTCCTCGTGCCCCTGTAGTTGCTTCAGCAGTGGATCAGCATCGGTATGCAGACGCTCGCACCAAGTGGCCGCCAGCTCGTTGGCCACCGGATGTGGCGGAAAGTGGATGTGGGACGTGACCCGCGCCACAATGTTGCCAGGGATACCGCCGGCCAGCAGCGCCGACGTAAAGCGGGCAGCAGCGTCCCCCTTGCGAAAGGCGTGCAGATTGGCATTGACGATGCGCTCACCCTTGCGCTCAAACAGGGCCCGAATCTGCGCCTCGATCAGTTCCATGGGCAGCGGCAGGTGCATCGCGGCTGCACCCAAAGCCACCACGTTTTGCGCCTTGATGGTGCCGGCTTTTTGCGCCAGCCGGGTCGCATCCAGCGCCACCAGCCGGGGGGCGGAAAACAGCACCTGGTAGACCGCCTCCATGTCAGGGTAGTCGGTCACATTGAGCATGGGTGTGATGTCACTGACGATCCACCCGTCCGGCTTGAGCAACTGGGTATAGCGCAGTGCCTCCAGCGGCTCGATCGACAGCAGCAGACTGGCGCGACCTTTGGCGATCAGGTCGCTGCTGATGGGCTGGTCCGACATGCGCACGAAGGCTGACACGGCACCGCCGCGTTGCGCCATGCCGTGCACCTCGGACTGTTTGACGTACAGGCCGGCTTCGTGTGCGGCGCGGTCCAGCACCGCAGCAATGGTCAGCACACCCTGGCCACCGACCCCGGCAATCACCAGATCAAAATTCATGCGGCCACCATCGGGATGTCACGCTTGTGCGCTTTAAGTTCCTTGATTTCCTTGGCGTACGTGACGCAGGCGCGCCGCGCCACAATCACCGACAGGCCGGTATGGGCCAGTTCCTCACGGATGGTGGCCATGGTCTGGTGCTTTTTGTGCGCGGTGGGCTCCACGATGCGGATGTGTTTGCGGGGCACACCCAGCCCGGCCACCAGGTCGACCACCTCTTCGTCGGTGGCCATGGTGGGCTGGCCACCGGTCATGGCCACAATGCTGTTGTCCAGAATGAACACCTTGATGTTGCTGTTTTCACGCGCCGCGTCGAGCAGCGGTGCCATGCCCGAATGGGTAAAGGTGCCGTCGCCAATCACACACAGGCTCGGATTCATGCCTGCATGCGCCGCGCCAATCGCCATGCCAATCGACGAGCCCATGCACAGGCACGAGTGAATCGCCTGGTGCGGTTCCAGGTAACCCAGCGAATAACAGCCAATGTCACCCATCACGCGCACGCCGGCGCCAAGCTCGGCAATCACTTCCTTGATGGCAATGTAGGCATCGCTGTGTGGGCACTTGTCGCACAGGCGCGGTGGGCGGCCCACCAGCACGTCCGCCAACCCAGCCAGTTGCAAAGATGGCTCCACGGTCAGACCAAAGCAGGGCTTGATGGCGTCCTGACTCAGTTCGCCAATGCGCGGCAAGTCGCCGGTGAGCTTGCCGCGAATACGCCGCTCGGTCATCAGACCCAGTGCACTGATGTAGCGCTCGATGAACGGGTAGCCTTCTTCCACCACAAACACTTCGCTGCTGGCGTCAAGCAACTGGCGGATTTTTTTCACCGGCAGTGGATAGGATGCAATGCGCAACAGGTTGTAGTTGTGAATGGCGTCCCCCAGTGCTTCGTTGAGGTAGTTCCAGGCAAGGCCACTGACCAGAATGCCGGGTTGGCCCTGGCCCTTGATCGTCAGAGCATTGACCGGATGCGCCTCGCTGTAGGCTTGCAAGGCGGTCTGTTTGTCGATCAGCTGGGCGTAGGCGCGCCGGGCGTTGGCGGGAATCAGAGTAAAGCGCGCCGGATCGTCCACATAGTGCGGCTTGTTTTGCGGACGCGGCGGTGCCAGTTTGACCTGCGATCGGCTGTGCGCCAGGCGCGTCACCAGGCGCAGCAGCACCGGCACCTTGAGCTGCTCCGACAGCTCAAACGCCTCGCGCGTCATGTCGTAACACTGCTGTTGGGTGGCTGGCTCCAGGCACGGCACCATGGCAAAGTCGGCAAAATAGCGCGAATCCTGTTCGTTCTGTGAGCTGTGCATCGACGGGTCATCGGCCACCACAATCACCAGCCCGCCATGCGTGCCCGACACCGCCAGGTTCATGAACGGGTCGGCCGCCACATTCAGCCCGACGTGTTTCATCGACACAATGGAGCGACAACCGGCATAAGACACGCCCACGCCTTCTTCAAGCGCCACTTTTTCGTTGGTGGACCAGAAACCCTTGATCGGCAAGCCGTGCTTCTTGGCATGGTCTTCGATGGCCTGGTAGATCTCGGTCGAAGGGGTGCCGGGGTAGGCGTAGGCGGCGGTGATACCGGCGTCGATGGCGGCACGGGCCACCGCCTCGTCACCGAGGAGAATCAGGTCAGACATGAAAAATCCAGTTCAGTAAGGGTCGCAATGATAAATCGGTGATCGCCCAGTTCATTGGCGGTCTGTGGTCGGGTTTGCACAAATCGACGGCAATGGAAAATGTTGGTAATCTCGGCGTATCTCCATCCGGGAGATGCACGTTTTTAACCAGGCATCATTGTCCATGACGCATTCCTACGCCGCTCAGGTGCGGTTTCTCACCCAGACCAACGCATGATGGAGCGCAAAATGCCCCTCAGAATGGACGCACCCGCTCACCGGGATGTTGAAGGAAAAAACGGTGTTCAATCGTTGGAAATCGGCATGACCATCCTGCGAGCGATCAGCAGTGGTCACCGTGCCATGATGCTCAAGGATATTGCTGCAGCGGCGGACATGCCTGCTTCCAAGGTGCATCGCTACATCGTCAGTCTGGTTCGATCCGGGCTGGTGGAGCAGGACCCGATGAGCTCACGTTATAACCTGGGTCCCTTTGCGCTGAATCTGGGGTTGATCGCAGTGGACCGGCTTGACCGGGTGAAGCTGGGACTGGCAGCGATAGACCAACTGCGCGACGAAATCAACCAGACCTCTGCCCTGGCCGTCTGGAGCGAGCACGGGCCGGTGATCATTCGTTCAGTGCGACCTTATCGGCCGATCACCGTCAACGTTGTCACAGGGACCGCCCTGAATCTGCTGACCTCTGCAAGTGGCCGGGTGTTTGCGGCATGGCTGCCCAGCGCGACGACTCAAAGCCTGATCAGCCGCGAACTGCTCGACCCGGCCTTGCCCGAAGTACTTCAAACCGCCTCGGGGTTAGCGGAGATGCTCACCCGAGTACGCCGGGACGGCGTTTCAATTGTGTCTGACTACCACCTGGTGCCCGGGGTGGCGGCTGCAGCAGCACCGGTGTTCAATTTCAAGAACGAAATCACCTTGTCATTGCTGGCCATTGGGGTCAAGGGCATGATCGATTTGTCGCTGGACGGCCCGGTCGTCCTGAGCCTGAAACAATCCGCAAGAGAGCTTTCACAACGCTTGGGACACAGCTTGGTCCCGGTCGATTCAAACTGAGATGGCGGCCAGCGGGTCGTCCTGTGCAAAGCGCTGCAGCAACAGTGCATTTGCCGGGGGCACAGAATCGTCAGCCAGTTTGAGGGTATGGTCCAGATGCGCCTCGGATGGTCCCATCAGGCGACGGTACAAATCGCGGCAGAGCAACCGCGCCATGTGGCCTGACCAGTCTCGCGCCAGCAACACTTCAGGTAGCTCGGGATCCCGCAGCATCAAGCGCCGGTAGTCATGGATCAGCAGTGTGCGCAGCAAGAACGCGTCTCGTGGCTCCACGTTGGCCTGGCGATCACGTCGCAGCTCGGCCATGATGGGTGTGTAGGTGTCGATGAATGCACCGTAAGCCTGGTCTAACGCTTCCAGGCTCCAGGCTCGGCGAACCAGTTCTGTGCCACTGGCTGCCAGCGCCGGGCCAGCATCTGCTGCCAGCAGCGGCATCAGACGCCCGGTGACATCTGACAGGCCTTCAGCCGCCAGGGCGTCAAACGCCATGCTCAGATCGGCTCCGGGATGTACAAAGCAGTCGTTGCCAAGCTGACCAAACCCCTGCCAGAACATCGCGCTGCGCAGGCGCTCCCGTTCTTTGGGATCGAGTTCACCGATGCTCAGAATCAGCCGCCAACGCCGGTCCCACTGTGGTGCGTGAGAGGCATAAATGTGACGTGCGGCTTCTTCACAGCGCTTGCGACCCAGGTCAGTGAGCGTGTAATCGGCGCGCCGGCCCACAGTTTCAGCCGTCAGCCAGTCTTCCTTGACCAGGCGAAACACCGAGGTACGCACCAGTCGCTCATTGAGCGCCAGCGGTTCCAGCAACTGAACCAGGCTGCCCAGCCAGATGCGGCCACCACGCAGCAGGATGGCGTCGCCGAACACAGAAACGATGAGCGAACGCGCCTGAACGCGGGGTTGCTGGCGAAAGTCTTCAAGACGTTTTTGAATGGAGGCAAACACAGCGCGAGTCAAGCTTTCATCGAATGCCTTTGATCATAACGACCCGTCCCCGGTGCCCTGCAGGCTCCTGAGCCATCTGTTGTCAAGCGGGCAACAAGTGCGCCGCATCGGCCACTACCAGCTGCTGCTGGGCAAAAAAGCCCTCCGTGTGAACCATGTCTTTGTTGGCGCCAAGCTTCTGGACGGTGGCCACACAGGTTTCGACAAACTCCGGGCTGCCCGCGGCAAAAATGGTGTGTTTGGACAAGTCGGAAAACAGCCCCGGCAATACCGCGTCGACACGCCCCCCCAAATGCCCCTCGCGGGTTTCCCGCGTCAGGGTGATCTTGTAATCAAAATTGCGATGTTTGGTGCGCCACCAGGCCATCAAACCCTGGCAGTACACGTCGTCAGCCGTGCGCGCTGAAAACACCAGGGTCACTTTCTTTTTGAAACCACGACGCAGCGCGGCTTCGGCCAGCGACAGGATTGGCGCCAGCCCGGTTCCGGCGGCCAGACACAGCACGGGTGTGTCCACCGAGGGATCACCAATAAAAGTGCCATAGGCGCCTGCGATCTTGAGGATGTCGCCCACCTGCAGCTTGTCATGAACCCAGTGGCTGGTGACGCCGCCATCAGAGCGCGCCACCTGCAAGACCAATTCACCATCAGGTCGTGGTGCGTTGGAGATGGAGTAGGCCCTCGCTGGCACGCCGTTGCGGGGGTCGCCCAGCGTCAGGTACTGGCCCGGCCAATAGCGAATGGGCTGACCCACAGGACGCAGGCGCAATTCAACCACACGCGCGGCAATCGGGCGTTTGTCAACCAGCACAAACAGCACGTTCTCGCGCGGCGGGAACAGCTTGGGCCGGGCGTCCTCGGTGCCCCACTCGATGACCAGTTCATCAGAGATGGGCTTGGCCATGCACATCAGGCCGAAGCCTTGTTTGCGCTCGTCCTGCGACAAGGCCATGTCCAGCACCATGCCCTGGTCAAACTGGCCGGCGCTGACCTTGACCTTGCACTCTCCGCAGGCACCGGCACGGCAGTTGTTGGGCAAGGCGTAACCGGCCTTCTCCAGCGCCATCAGCACGGTGTCACCCGAGAGGCAATCCACCGATCGCCCCGACGGTTGCATCACAATGTGAGTCATGCTCAGAACACCGGGATGATGTCGGCCATATCCACTTCAGAGACTTCCTGTCCGCTGATGCCGACTTCCGGGATCGCCGGGAACGGGATGTTGTAGCGATCCAGCACGCCCTTGAGATTGAGCATGGCGTTCTTCCAGTTTTGCAACTTCATCTCATAAGTGGGAATGCCAAAGCCGGCCTCACGCGCCAGTTCTTCAGCTTCACGCTGGTTGGCGATGAAGTCACTGGGCAGGTCCCAGAATTCCATCGGTGGCTCAAACAGCACGGCAGACAGGAATAAGTAGCCGGCACGAATCTGCTTGGTGACAATGGCGCGGGTTTCGGCCTGCAGGCCGGGGTAGTCCCGCTCCATCACGGCCATGCAGATGGCCATGTGGCGGCCTTCGTCACGGCCGATGTTCTTGAAGCCTTCCTTGAAGACTGCTTCGCGCGAGTTGTCAAACATCTGCTTGAAGATGGTGGCCGCAGCAATTTCACCCATCAGGAACGAGCTGAAAAGCACTGCCAGATCGTATTTGGGCACGGCTTTTTTGTAGCCGGTCCAGTAGCGTGAACCATTGAAATACAGCCACTTGACGTTTTTCTGCAGACGTTTGCCGAGTTCGGTCTTGGGCTCATAAGTGACGGGATCAGGGTGGCCAAGCAGCTTGGTGATGGCCAGTCCGCACATGATCTCGTGATTTTGCTCGTCGCGGGTGACCGAGAAAAAGCAACGGCGCACCAGATCTTCTTCGTGTACTTCGTAGGTCTTGATCAGAGCTTCGGCAAACACCGGCGGCGCGGAGGCATCAAACACCGACAGCAGGCTCCACCAGTAGGCAATGGCTTCGCGCTCTTCCCAGGTGTAGCTTTCGACGTCAAAAGTGTCCCAAGGCAGCTGTTCGGGGTCCCAGTTTTCGCGCAGCGCGGCTTCCCACACTTCTTGCAACTTGGCGGTCTTGTTCTCCCACGACAGGGGGTAAACGTTGGGTTGGGCGATTTCCGGGGGGAATTCCATCTTGTCTGAAAAACGGTCTGAGTGGGTAGCCATGTTGTCTCCTCATCGGGTGGGTGTGGTGGGGTGGCGCTGGCTGAATCAGTCAGTCGCGAGCTAATCATGTCACTAAAAAATTAAAAAAGCAACAAAAACTGTATCGCATAAAAGAGAAAAGTAAGAAAAAAGAGAACTTTGGCTCGCAATCTCATGTAGAGTTCAACATAATTTATATATAAATCAATGCTTAATAAGAGAATATTTCATTTAGAGGTACGAATTGTGATATGCAGAATTTGTTCTGAGATGAGTAAAATGACATCAAAAAGTCTTAACATTTAGAAAAAACGTATCTATAAAAGCAAATTCTGTGAAAAAAATGCGATGATGGGCCCAAATACCAATTGACAGAACGGATTCTGTATTTCAGAATTCAAGCAAGACAAAATGACTTCAAAATTCGGGGATTGACCCCAGGAGACAACCCATGCTGAAGAGTCCTTTCCATCGAGTTTTTTTCGACTCTCGCAACGGAGTGTGGAATGCTGGCTGAATTTCTGCAGTTTCTGTTCTCTGGCATCACCGTGGGTGCCACCTACGCGCTGGCGGCACTAGGCTTCACGCTGATTTACAACGCCAGCAACGTGATCAACTTTGCCCAGGGCGAGTTCATCATGCTGGGTGGCATGCTGGCGGTGTATTTCACCCAGGCGGGGTGGCCCCTGCCGGCAGCGCTGATTCTGGCGATTGTGCTGCCGGCCGTCGTGGGCGTGGTGGTGGAAAAGCTGGCGATTGAGCCGGTCAAGGGCGCGGAGTCGGTCACGCTGATCATCATCACCATTGGTGCTTCGCTGGTGATTCGCGGTCTGGTGCAGGTCTGGCTGGGAAAAAATACCTTTAGCCTGCCCGCATTTTCTGGTGACACACCTCTGCAGATTCTGGGTGCCACGCTGATGCCGCAAAGTCTGTGGGTGCTGGGGGTCACGGCCATTGTCGTGCTGGCGCTGTGGTACTTCTTCAATCGCACCCTGCAGGGCAAGGCGATGCTGGCCACCTCATACAACCGGGTAGCGGCCGAACTGGTGGGCATCAACACCAACTGGGTGTTGTTTTTGAGCTTTGCCATGTCAGCCGCGTTGGGCGCTTTGGGCGGCATTCTGGTGACACCCATCACGCTGACCTCTTATGACGTGGGCATCATGCTGGGTCTCAAAGGCTTTGTGGCTGCCGTGGTCGGCGGCCTGGGTAATGGGTTGGGCGCGGTGGTGGGCGGCTTGCTGGTGGGTATTCTGGAAGCCATGGGCGCGGGCTATATCTCGTCGTCCTACAAAGATGCGATGCCGTTTGTGCTGATTCTGCTGATTCTGTTCTTCATGCCGCGCGGGCTGTTTGGCGGCAAATCCACCGATCGGGTTTGAACATGAGCAAGAACCCTTTCATTGGTCTGTACCTCATCATCGCCATTCTGCTGGTGCTGCCTTTTGTGCTGCCCAACAGCTTTTATGTTGACCTGGCCATCCGCATGGCCATCAATGCTGTCATTGTCCTGGGCTTGAACCTGCTGATTGGGTTTGCCGGACAGATCAGCCTGGGGCATGCCGGTTTTCTGGGTATGGGTGCCTATGCCAGCGCCGTCTTGCCCAGTCATTTTGGCTGGCATCCGCTGCTGGCCATGATGGCGGGTATGGTGGCGGCAGCCGCGCTGGCGGCGCTGGTGGCCCGACCCATTTTCAAACTCAAGGGGCACTACCTCGCCATGGCCACGCTCGGGCTGGGCATCATCATCAATATCGCGGTGCGCAACGAGGCCGCACTTACAGGTGGCCCGGACGGTATGCCCGTGCCAGCCATGAGCGTGGCGGGTTTTGAGATTTCGGGCGACAAGCACTGGTACTGGATTTGCGCGTTGGTGCTTGTTTTCAGCGTTTGGGCGTCGCTGAGCCTGATTGACTCCCCGTTTGGCCGTGCCTTGCGCGCGCTGCACGGCTCCGAGGTGGCATCCAAAGTCGTCGGCGTCGATGTGGTGCGATACAAGGTCGCCATTTTTGTCCTGTCGGCTACCTTTGCCAGTTTTATGGGCAGTATCACCGCGCATTACGTCGGCTTTGTCACGCCGAATCTGGCGGACTTTTTCCATTCGATTGAGTTGGTCACGATGGTGGTGGTGGGTGGCATGGCCTCGGTCTATGGCTCGGTTGTCGGCGCGGTGCTGCTCACCGCATTGCCGCAGGCGCTGGCCTCGTTTGAAGGTTGGGAGACGGTGGCGTTTGGCACCATCCTGATGCTGTGCATGATCTTTTTGCCCAAAGGCCTGGTGCCTACGCTGGCGGCCCGGTTTGGCAGGGGAGACTGAGCATGGCTCTGCTCGATGTCAAAGACCTCTCGATCCACTTTGGCGGTGTCAAGGCGGTGCAAAACGTCAGCTTTAGCATCGACTCGGGCATTGTCTATGCAGTGATTGGCCCCAACGGTGCGGGCAAGACCACGCTGTTCAACCTGATTACTGGCATTTACACCCCCACCCACGGCAGCATCATGCTTGACGGCGAATCGATTGTGGGCAAGTCGCCTGACGAGTTGGCGCGCCGCGGTGTGGCACGCACTTTTCAGAACCTGCAGATCTGCATGAACATGAGCGCGGTCGAGAACGTGATGGTCGGTGCCCACCTGCGGCTGGACCGCAATCTGTTCAAGGCCTGTCTGCGCTGGCCGTCGTTAAGAATGCGTGACCGCGAGTTGCACGCCGAGGCCACCGAACTGATGCGCTTTGTCGGACTGGACGCATTTGTCAACGCCCGGGCGGACGCCATGCCTTATGGCGCGCTGAAACGTCTGGAAATTGCCCGCGCCCTGGCCATGAAGCCACGTCTGATTTTTCTGGATGAGCCCGCCGCCGGTCTGAATCCCAAGGAAACGCTGGAGGTCGACGCGCTGGTGCGCAAGGTGGCCGATTCGGGCGTCACCGTGGTGCTGGTGGAGCACGACATGAAGATGGTGATGAACCTGTCTGACCGCATTCTGGTGCTGGACTATGGCAAGAAGCTCACCGAGGGCAGCGCCATGGATGTACGCAACAACCCGGACGTGATTGCCGCATACCTTGGCGCCCACGCTTGAAGGAGCAAGTACCCATGGACGCACTGCGCATCATCAGCGAAGACCACAACAACTTGTGGCGACTGGCGACCACGGTCGATCAACTGGCCGGCGAGATGGAGGCTGGCGCGCCGCTGGAGCTGGCATTTTTCTCCTCGGTGCTGGATTACATCGAGCAGTTTGTCGAGCGATCTCACCATCCGAAGGAAGACGATTACCTGTTCCGCTTGCTGCGGCTGCGCAACCCCTATGCCGCAGACACGCTCGATGCCTTGCAGGTCGACCATCGTGGCGGTTTGGGGCGGCTGAAGCGCTTGCGCGAGAGTCTGGCCGCCACGGCCAGTGGCAGCCAACCGGCCGGCACACTTGCCATCCATTTGCGCACCTATACGGCAGGGTTGAAGAAGCACATCCTGACCGAGGAAAAGCAGGTGATGCCACTGGCTCGCAAGGCTTTGCTGAAAGAAGACTGGCAGGAAATCAACCGTGCCTTTCTGGACAACAGCGACCCGCTGTTTGGTGAGTCCGCACAGGCCGAGTTTCGTGAGCTGTACCACCGCATCGTCAGCACCGCGCCCGAGTCGGTCGGTTTGGGCGCTCACAGTGCAGGAGATTTGCCGCCCAAGGCCGCTGTGGCACAGGCCGATGTGCTGTTGCGGGTGCAGGGTATGGAGAGCTGTTATGGCCGGATCAAGGCGCTCAAGGGCATCAGCCTGGAAGTGCACCGGGGCGAGACGGTGGCGCTGGTGGGTGCCAACGGTGCGGGCAAGACCACGTTTTTGCGCACGCTCTCGGGCGTGCAGCCGATGAGTGCGGGCAGTATCCATTTTGACGGCGAAGACATCAGCCACCTGCGCTCCGACAAGCGCATGCGCCGGGGCATTTGCCAAAGCCCCGAAGGACGCCAGGTGTTTGGCCCGCTGTCGATTGAAGACAACCTGCGTCTGGGGGCGTACACGCAGCCGCGGCATCAGGTGGACAGTGACATGGAGAAAATTTTCACCATGTTCCCGATCCTGAAGGAAAAGCGCGCCTTGCCAGCGGGCACCTTGTCGGGCGGGCAGCAGCAGATGCTGGCCATTGGCCGCGCGCTGATGGGGCGCCCCCGCCTGTTGCTGCTCGATGAGCCGTCGATGGGGCTGGCACCGTTGCTGGTGCAGGAGGTGTTTGAGGTGATCAAGACCT
>NZ_JAGPBB010000178.1 GCF_018063565.1 Rhodoferax sp. | reverse complement strand
TGCGACACAAAGGTGTAGCCTTGTTCGCGTGCGGCAAATTCGGGCTCCTGCACCATCTGGGTGTAGTGCTTCATGCCTTCGCCGCCAGCGTAGGCCTTGGCAAACTGGAACGTGTTGTACCAGTTGATATGGATACCGGCCAGGGTGATGAACTGGTATTTGTAGCCGAGTGCCGACAGGTCTTCCTGGAACGAGGCGATCTGGCTGTCGTTGAGGTTTTTCTTCCAGTTGAACGACGGCGAGCAGTTGTACGACAGCAGCTTGCCGGGGCAGGCAGCCAGCACGGCCTGGGCAAATTCGCGCGCAAAGCCGATGTCTGGCACGCCGGTTTCGCACCACACCAGATCGGCATAGGGGGCGTAGGCCACACCACGGCTGATGCCTTGCTCCAGACCGTTCTTGACGCGGTAGAAGCCTTCCGGGGTGCGCTCGCCGGTCAGGAAAGGCTTGTCGTTCGCGTCATGGTTGCTGGTCAGCAGATTGGCGGCTTCTGCGTCGGTGCGGGCCAGCACGATGGTCGGCGTGCCCATCACGTCGGCGGCAAAACGTGCCGAGATCAGCTTCTCAACGGCTTCGCTGGTCGGAACCAACACCTTGCCACCCATGTGGCCGCACTTCTTGACGGCAGCCAGCTGGTCTTCAAAGTGAACGCCAGCCGCACCGGCGGCAATCATGTTCTTCATCAGTTCAAACGCGTTGAGCACGCCGCCAAAGCCGGCTTCTGCGTCAGCCACGATCGGCAGGAAGTAGTCGATGAATTCCTTGTCCCCCACGTTCACACCGCGAGACCACTGCACTTCGTCAGCGCGCTTGAAGGTGTTGTTGATGCGGCGCACCATGGACGGTACCGAATCGTAGGCGTACAGCGACTGGTCCGGGTACATGGTTTCAGACGTATTGCCGTCGGCAGCCACCTGCCAGCCAGACAGATAGACGGCTTCGAGGCCGGCCTTGGCTTGCTGCATGGCTTGGCCCGCGGTAATGGCACCGAAGGCGTTGACGTAGCCCTTTTTGGCACCACCGTTGACCAGGTCCCACAGCTTTTCAGCGCCACGTTTGGCCAGCGTGTGCTCGATGGGCATGCTGCCACGCAGACGCACCACATCGGCGGCGCTGTAACCGCGCTTGATGCCTTTCCAGCGCGGGTTGGTGGCCCAGTCTTTTTCCAGAGCGGCAATTTGCTGTTCGCGGGTGGGTTGTGTTGAGTTTTGTGACATAAAAGCACTCCTGGGTTGGTTGAAACGAGGGGCGTTGGCGAAATCCATGCGCCTTGGCCATGTGCTGTATTCTAGTCTTGTATAAGACTAGAGTTTTATCTTATGTCTTATACAAGACTTTTATTTTTCTTATTAAATTCAACAAGTTATTGAATTCATTTTGCTATATGAAGTTCGTTCTTTCATAATAAGAAATTTTCTTGATTCAACCCCCTGATTTTCCCGGATTGTGAAACTTCTCTGTTGCAATCCAAAATCCAACTTTCACTCAGAATGCATTGGCATAGTGCTGCAGTTCCCAGTCGCTGACCTGCTGGCAGTAAGCGCCCCATTCCAGCCGTTTCAGCTCGATGAACTGCTCGCAGAAGGGTGCACCGACCGCGTCTGTCAGCACCTGATCGTTCGCCAAGGCCGTAACGGCCTGCCCCAGATCGGCGGGTAAACGTGCCGGCATTGCTTGCCCGCTGGAAAAACGCTCATACAAGTCTTCAGCGCAGGGTTCCGGTGCCGTGAGCGCGCGGTCAATGCCGTCCATTCCGGCGGCCAAGGTGGCCGCCAGCGCCGCGTAGATGTTGCATGAAGGGTCGGGCACGCGCAGTTCAAAACGCCCGGCCACAGTGCGCACCAGACAAGTGCGGTTGTTGGCACCAAAGGTCTTCCATACAGGCGCCCAGGTGGTGCCCGATGCGCTGTGGCTGACCGCCAGGCGCTTGTAACTGTTGACGGTGGGCGCACATAAGGCGGTGAGCGCATCCGCATGCAGCAGCAGACCAGCAATGAACTGGTAACCCGTTGCGCTGAGTTGCAGCGGGTCGCTCAGATCTGTCAACACAGCCTGCCCTTGCGCGTCTGTGATGCTCAGATGAAAGTGCAGCCCGCTGCCCGGTGCGTTGGCAAACGGCTTGGGCATGCAGCTGAACACCGCGCCATGTTTTTCCGCCACCGCATGGGCGCTCAGTTTGAACAGCATGAAGCGGTCAGCGGCGGCCAATGCATCGTCGAACTTGTAGTTGATCTCGTACTGGCCGCAAGCGTCCTCGTGGTCAATCTGTTGCAGTTCAAAACCCAATTGCATCAGCGTGTCGCGCATCTCATCGAGAAAAGCGCGGTTGCGGTGGATCGCTTTGAGGTCGTAAGACGGCTTGTCGAGCTGATCTTGCGCATCGGCGCCCACCCATTGGCCGGCCGCGTCTTTTCTGAGCAGAAAGAACTCGGGCTCAATGCCTACCCACAGCGTCCAGCCACGCGCCTTGAGCTGCTGTACCTGGCGCTTGAGCACTTGGCGCGAGCAGGTTTCCAGCGGTTGACCACCTGCGAAGCCGTCGCACACGGCGTGCGCCACCCCCGGCATAAAGGGCAGCGGGCGCAGACTTGGCAACTGCACCCGGCCATAGTATTCGCTGCGCGCGCCATGGCGCGCCAGCCCGGTGCCCCAGATGCTGGGGCCGGCAAAGCCGGCACCGCTTTCAACCCACTCACGCAGGTTGTCCAGTGGAACCAGTTTGCCTTTGGCCACGCCGTGCAGGTCGCAGAACTGGGTCAGGATGGAGTGGATGCCCTGGGCTTTAAGGCCGGTGATGGTTTTTTCGTAGGAGTTCATGGTGATTTAGGGCTGTAGCCCTTATACATTGTGCGAAAACAGCTACATAATACGTAGTAATGTTGCGCCGCTGGCATGGCCTGCAGAATTGGGGTCAGAGCCCCATTCGGGGACAAGCCGGTGACAAAATCAATGGGGCTGGGCCGAATGGGGATCCGACCCCAATTCTGCTACACCGCTCGCACTGCCACGGGTTAGCCGCATCTGCACACCTACACCGGCGAATCGATGCGGATCCAGGTGGTCTTGGTTTCGGTGTATTTGTCAAACGCGTGCAGCGATTTGTCGCGCCCTACCCCGCTTTGCTTGTAGCCGCCAAATGGCACGGTGATGTCGTCCTCGTCGTATTGGTTGACGTGCACCGTGCCTGCGCGCAGCGCAC
>NZ_JAGPBB010000177.1 GCF_018063565.1 Rhodoferax sp. | reverse complement strand
CCGGGGAGTTGACGGTGGTCACCGGCCCAAGTGGCTCGGGCAAATCCAGCCTGGTGTTTGACACCCTGTTTGCCGAAGGGCAACGCCGCTATGTTGAAACCTTCAGCGCCTACGCGCGCCAGTTTCTGGACCGCATGGACAAACCGGCAGTCGACAAAGTTGAAGGTGTGCCCCCGGCCATTGCCATTGACCAGACCAATCCGGTGCGCTCCAGCCGCTCCACCGTGGGCACGATGACCGAGCTCAATGACCACCTGAAGCTCTTTTTTGCCCGAACTGGCCAGTTGTTTGACCGCCTTAGCGCACGACCGGTGCGCCATGACACCCCGGAGTCGATTTATACCGAACTGGTTAGACGTCTGGAAGGAACCGACGCGCGTGTGAGCATCACCTTTCCGGTTGAACTGCCGGTCACCGCAACGCCAGAAGAAGTGGCGCAGTGGTTGTCTGTCAGTGGTTTCACCAAAGTTCAGGCGCAACGTCATGTGGTGGTCAACCCAGGCACAGAGCCCAACGCCAGCGCCCCAACAGGCAAGGCCGGTGTTTCCAAAACCAGTGCGGTCCAGCCCCGGCAGCGCAAACTGCTTGACGTTGTGGCCGACCGCTTTCGTCTGGCGGGCACTGAACGCGCCCGGGTGCTGGAGGCCATCGAGGTGGCGCTGAAACATGGCAGTGGCCAGATCAACGTTTATGTATCCAATATGCCTCCAGCGCATACAGGAAAAGAGGTTAATGCTATTAAAGTCGATGAAGGTACGTCCGAAATCTGGCGGTTTTCGACTGGTTTGCATTGTCCTGAGAGCAACCTGCGCTACGCCGACCCCTTGCCGTCGATGTTCTCCTTCAACTCTGCGGTCGGGGCGTGTGAGACGTGTCGGGGTTTTGGCCGGGTGATCGGGGTGGACTATGGTCTGGTGATTCCGGACGACAAACTCACCTTGCGTGCCGGCGCGATCAAACCCATCCAGACGCCCGCCTGGAAGGAGGCGCAGGACGATTTGATGCGCCATGCCGAGGTGGCGGGCATCCCGCGCGACACACCCTGGAACAAGCTCACACCGGAGCAACAGCACTGGGTGATTCAAGGTTCGCCGCAGTGGAACGGCAAGTGGAATCAGCATTGGTTTGGCATCAAGCGGTTTTTTGACTACCTGGAAACCAAAGCCTACAAAATGCACATCCGGGTGCTGTTGTCCAAATACCGCAGCTACACACCGTGCCCCGCCTGCCGCGGCGCGCGCATAAAAACCGAAAGTCTGCTGTGGCGCATTGGTAGCAAGGCGCAGGCCGATGCGGTGCTGCCACCTGCTAGGCGCTTTATGCCCAGCGGGGTGACGTGGACCCGTGCTCAGCTTGAATCCCTGCCGGGCCTGTGTCTGCATGATCTGATGTTGCTGTCGCTGGACCGGCTGCAGCGATTTTTTGACGGCTTTGAGACCGGTGTTGGTCAGCCACAGGAGCTCAAACTGCTGCAGGAAGAAATCTGCACCCGGCTCAAATACCTCAATGAAGTGGGTATTGGCTATCTGACGCTTGACCGCCAGAGCCGCACCCTCAGCGGTGGCGAGGTGCAGCGTATCAACCTGACCACGGCCTTGGGCACCTCGCTGGTCAACACCCTTTTTGTACTGGATGAGCCCAGCATCGGGCTGCACCCCCGCGACATGCACCGCATCATCGTCGCCATGCAACGGCTGCGCGACGCTGGCAACACGCTGGTGGTGGTGGAGCACGACCCGGCGGTGATGATGGCGGCTGACCGCATGCTCGACATGGGACCCGGCCCGGGCGAACGCGGCGGTCAGATTGTGTTTGATGGCAGCACCGCCGACCTGCGCCGTGCGGACACCCTCACCGGTGCCTATCTGGGTGGGCGCAAGCAGGTTGGTATGGGCTTCAAGCGGCTGGTGGCCGACAACACGCCGCGCCTGATTCTGGAAGGTGCACGCGAGCACAACCTCAAAAACATCGACATTGATATTCCGCTGCAGCGCCTGGTGTGTGTCACCGGTGTCAGCGGGTCGGGCAAATCCACCCTGATCCAGAACACGCTGGCACCGGCCCTGCTGCGCCATTTTGGCAAATCCACCGACGCGCCTGGTGACTATGATCGGCTGCTGGGGGCAGAGCAACTCAGCGACGTGGTGTTTGTTGACCAGTCACCCATTGGCAAGACAGCACGCTCCAACCCGGCGAGTTTTGTCGGTGCCTGGGACAGCATCCGCGAGCTGTTTGCCAACGCCGCCTTGTCGCGCCAGCGTGGCTACACCGCCAGCAAGTTCAGCTTCAACAGTGGTGACGGGCGTTGTCCGACCTGTGGTGGCTCCGGTTTTGAACATGTGGAGATGCAGTTTCTCAGCGACATCTACTTGCGCTGTCCGGACTGTAATGGCCAGCGTTTTCGCCCTGAAGTGCTGGAAATCACCATTGAGCGGGGTGCCAGGGTCCTCTCGATTGCCGACGTGCTGGACCTGACCGTCAGTGAGGCGGTGGCGCTATTTGCCCAGGACCGCGAGGTGACACGCACCCTGCAGCCGATTGTGGACGTGGGTCTGGACTACGTCAAACTGGGGCAGCCCGTGCCCACACTCAGTGGCGGTGAGGCACAGCGCCTGAAGCTGGCAGGTTTTCTGGCTGACGCGTCCAAGGGCAGCAGCGCCAGCCGCCAGGCTTTGGCGCGCCGTGGCATCCTGTTCATGCTGGATGAACCCACCACGGGTTTGCACTTTGACGACATTGCCAAACTCATGCGGGCGCTGCGCAAGTTGCAGGACGCGGGCCACTCGCTGCTGGTGATCGAGCACAACCTGGACGTCATCCGCGCCGCCGACTGGCTGATTGATCTCGGGCCCGAAGGCGGCGACGCGGGCGGCGAACTGGTGGCCTATGGCCCCCCCGAAGCCTTGATGTTGCATGCCAGTTCACACACCGCTCTGGCCCTGCGCGACTATGCCGCGCAGATGGGTGTGGAGCATCAGGTTGCTGATTATTCGGTCATCAAACCAGAGCAAACAAAGGCCGTGGGTAAAGCGCTGGAGGCTGAAAACACCATAAAAATCATCAATGCGCGTGAGCACAACCTCAAGTCTTTGAGTGTGGATATTCCGCGCGGACAGTTCACTGTGGTCACCGGGGTCTCAGGCTCTGGCAAGTCCACCCTGGCGTTTGATATTCTGTTCAACGAAGGGCAGCGCCGTTACCTGGAAAGCCTGAATG
>NZ_JAGPBB010000034.1 GCF_018063565.1 Rhodoferax sp. | reverse complement strand
TCACCGGCCGCTTGTCGATGCTGGTCGGTAGTGTGGTGTTGGGTATCGCCGTGCTGGCAGGTGCCCTTCTCTGGTCGGAGCGCACGCTGATCATGGACGAACGACAGGCCAATGTGCGCCAGGTGGTGGAGGCGGCTCACGGTGTGCTGGCACATTATCACGCACAGGAAACCCAGGGCAAACTCAGCCGCTCAGACGCGCAACGTACCGCCAGTGAAACCGTGCGCGCCATGCGCTACAGCGGTGTTGAGTATTTCTGGATCAACGACATGCAGCCCAAAATGGTGATGCACGCCGCGCGTCCAGAACTCGATGGGCAGGATCTCTCCAGCTTCAAAAGCCCGACAGGGCAGTTCATCTTCAACGATTTTGTCAAACAAGTGCAAGCCGGTGGGGCCGGTTTTGTACCCTATCTCTGGCCCAAACCCGGGCAGGATATGCCGGTGCAAAAGGTCTCATATGTGAAAGGATTTGCTCCCTGGGGCTGGGTGATCGGCTCGGGTGTTTATGTCGATACAGTGGATGCCACTGTCTGGGCGCGGACTCTGGCGCTGGCCGGTGGTGCGCTTTTACTGGGCCTGATCATGCTCGGGATCGGTGTGGTCATTTCACGCAGCATCCTGCGCCAGTTGGGCGCTGAACCTGCTTATGCCACAGGTATCACGCGTCGCATCGCTGAAGGTGATCTTGCCGTGGACATACATCTTGCGCCCGGTGATAACAGCAGTCTGCTGCACGGTATCATGGACATGCGTGACAAGTTTGCTGACATCGTGCGTCAGGTTCGACAAGGTGCCGAGGCGGTGTCCACCGCCAGTGCCGAGATTGCCCAAGGCAACAACGACCTGTCCGCGCGCACCGAAAGCCAGGCCAGTGCGCTGGAACAAACCGCCGCATCGATGACCCAGCTCAGCACCACCGTCGGACTCAACGCCGACAGTGCCACCAAGGCCAGCCAGATGGCGGTCAGTGCCAGCGGTGTGGCTGAGCGCGGTGGGCAAGTGGTGGCGGATGTGGTGGATACGATGCGCGGCATCAACGAGGCATCCCGTCGCATCAGCGACATCATCCAGGTGATCGACGGCATCGCCTTCCAGACCAATATCCTGGCGCTCAATGCGGCCGTGGAAGCGGCCCGCGCGGGCGAGCAGGGGCGTGGTTTTGCCGTGGTCGCCAGTGAGGTCCGCAGCCTGGCCGGGCGCAGCGCTGCCGCAGCGAAAGAAATCAAGTCGCTGATCCAGACCAGCGTGGACCGAGTTTCAACCGGTACGGCGCTGGTCGATCAGGCCGGCAACACCATGAGTGAGGTGGTCAGCAGCATCGGGCAGTTGACGGGCATCGTGGCCGAGATCAGCTCTTCCAGTCGCGAGCAGAGTATCGGGGTGGCCCAGGTGGGTGACGCGGTGGTGCAGATGGACCAGGTGACGCAACAAAACGCCGCACTGGTCGAGCAAATGGCAGCTGCGGCGAGCAGCCTGAGGTCACTGGCACAGGAGCTGGTGCAAACCGTGGCCGTGTTCAAACTGTGACACCCCTGACCAGTGCCGTGCGCCAGCCTGCCGCAGCACCCGGTCATGGCTGTTGGGCAGGCCTCAGTTCAGTATCTGCCACACCAATGCCAGCCCGGCAGCCCACAAGTCGGCGTTGTTCTGTCGTTCAACCCGGGTGAACAGACGGCCGCGCTGGGCCTTGGCCTCACGCTCAGCCTGTACCCGGTCACGCTCGACCATCACCAGGGCATCGGCCAGATTTGGCAGGTTGATTAGCCCGGACGGGTGCGACGCCGCAGCGTAACCCTGTAGCGCCTGCTCCACCGCCTGCGGATCCAGCAGCGACAGGGCTGAGCGGCAATGGGTGCAGGCGTGATCTTTGCGCAGGTCCACCGGCGCACCACAACTGCCGCAGTTGATGACCCCCAGACGCTGCGCCATGTCGTCTATCTCTTGGGCCTTGAGCTGGCGCACAAATCCCTTCTCGATCATGAACGATGCGAAAGTGCTGAATCGTCCATGACGCTGTGCGCAGCGATAGGTGATGTAACGGCCACTTTTCACCAGATCAAAACCCTGGCTCAAGGTTTTCTTGCAACGCGGACAGGCCAGCTGATGTGCCAGCGGCGACACGGCATCGTGACGGTGCTCATGCAACAACCTGAACAGGGTCACCACTGCGGCCGGCGTGAGTTTGAGGTTCTCCAGCGGGTCAAACCAGATGCCCCGGCAGGCAAAACACAGGTCAATCTCAACCTGGCCACCGGCAACACTGGCCAGGCGATGCGGTGTCATGGCGGCATGGCAGGAGGGACACTTGGGCAGGTGGGACATGGGCTGGTCGGCGTGAGGTTGAGGCCGACATCCTATCAAGACTGCCCGTGCGCGCCTATGGTCAAATCTGTGCATGAGCCATCAGCCACCAGACGTTCTGGACATCGCCTATCGCGAGCGCGCGGCAAGCGCACCGGTGCGTCCGAGCGCCCACTTCATGATGGGACACCCGGCGCACGTGTTGGCACTGAGCTTTGGTGCAGGACTCAGCCCCGTGGCACCCGGAACCATGGGCACCTTGTGGGCCTGGGGCGTCTTTGCCGTTTTGCAGCAGCGGCTTAGCGACGCCGCATGGGGTATCCTGATTGGCGTCAGCCTGCTGGCCGGGTGGTGGGCATGTAGCGTCACCGCGCGCCATATGCGTGTGATGGACCCCGGCAGCATTGTGTGGGACGAGGTGGTGGCATTCTGGCTGGTGCTGTGGCTGATCAGCCCGAGCGGGTTCTGGGGGCAATTGCTGGCGTTCGCCCTGTTCCGTTTTTTTGATGCGGTCAAACCCGGCCCGGTGGCGTGGGCGGACCAATTGTTTCATGGGGTTGACCCCGTCGGCGACCGCTACGCCTGGTCCAAAGCGGGCTGGGGCATCATGCTCGACGATCTGGTGGCCGCCTTTTGCGCGCTGCTGGTGATTGCCGCCTGGCGGGCCGGGTAACTTCAGCTTACTCATATTGATAGCTATCGATGCAATACCCTACTGCGCTAGCAGCTGATTTATTGATAAAAAGAGGCTGGATGCTGGCCACCGCTGAAAGCTGCACCGGCGGCATGATGGCTGCTGCATGCACCGACCTGAGTGGCTCCAGCCAATGGTTTGAGCGCGGTTTTGTCACTTATTCCAACGCCGCCAAGACCGAAATGCTGGGCGTTGACCCGGCCTTGATTGCACAGTATGGTGCGGTCAGTGAGCAGGTGGCCGGCGCCATGGCGGCCGGCGCCCTGACGCATTCGTTGGCCCAGGTGGCCGTCGCCGTTACCGGCATTGCCGGTCCCTCCGGCGCAACCCCTGACAAGGTGGTCGGTACGGTCTGCTTTGGTTTTGCCTCGGGTTCACAGCCAATCACCACCGAGGTCTGCCACTTTGTCGGCGACCGCGCCCAGGTCCGCCAGGCGGCGGTGCACCATGGACTGAGCCGTTTGCTCGAAATCCTCGGCTGATGCGGCTATGCTTGCCCCATTCCAACAAAGAACCCAACCATGAAGAAAAAATTGCCCTTGCTTCTGCTCAGCCTGCTGCTTGCCAGTACCCTGACCTGTGCAGCCACCTCGACCGCATCCAGCACCCTGACCGGCGTGGTGCTGGAAAGCCAGGATGTCGAGATCTACACCTACCTGCGCATCAAGACTGCGCAGGGTGAAAGCTGGGCCGCAGTCAACCGGGCGGCGGTCAAGAAAGGCAGTACGGTGACGCTGGAAAACGTCAACATGATGCAAAACTTCGAGAGCAAGACGCTCAAGAAGACGTTTCCGGTCATTTATTTCGGCAGCCTGGCCGGCAGCAGTGTGATGCCGTCCGCCAGCAACAGCCCGCATGGCGGCGCGGGCAAGATGGACCCGGCCGAACCGATCAAAGTCGCCAAAGCCAGTGGTGCCAATGCATTCACTGTGGCAGAACTGGTGACCGGCGCTGCCAAGCTGAAGGACAAACCGGTGCGCCTGAGTGGCAAGGTGGTCAAGTACAACGCAGGCATCATGGGCAAGAACTGGATCCACCTGCAGGACGGCAGTGGCAAGGCCGCCGACAAGAGCCATGACATCCTGGTGACCAGCACCACCGAAGCACGCCTGGGCGAGGTACTGACGGTAGCGGGTGTCGTACGCATCAACAAAGACTTTGGGGCTGGCTACGTCTACCCGGTTCTGATTGAAGATGCCAGTTTGCAGCGCTAGGGCGCGGGGTCGTCAGGTGGTGCCGGTCGGCCATGCTGGCTGACTTCTGGAGCGGCCTGGCCACTGGCCTGGCGCTGATTGTGGCGATTGGCTCACAAAACGCCTTTGTGTTGCGCAACGGTATATTGCGCCTGCATGTGCTGCCCATCGTGGCGTTTTGCGCCCTGTCTGACGCGCTGCTGATTGCGGCAGGCATTGGTGGGGCCGGTATGCTGATTCGCGGCAACGACACCTTGCTGCAGCTCACCCGCTATGGTGGTGCCGCGTTTTTGGGTACCTATGGTGTGCTGGCGGCACGTCGCGCCTGGGTGGGTGCACACTGGCAAGCCGCAGAAATGACGACGGTGTCGCTGGGCGCTGCGCTGGCCGCCTGTTTTGGTTTCACCTTTTTGAACCCGCATGTCTACCTCGACACCGTCGTGTTGTTGGGTTCGATTGCCAACCAGCGGCCCGACCCCGGACGCTGGGTTTTTGGCGCAGGTGCTGCTCTGGGCAGTGTGCTGTGGTTCTCGGCGCTGGGGTTTGGCGCGCGCTATTTGGCACCGCTGTTTCAAACGACCCTGGCCTGGCGCGTGCTTGACAGTCTGATTGCGCTGACCATGCTCAGCATGGCGCTGACCCTGTTGCTGCACTGATGCCGTGGCCTTTGGTGTTGCGCCATCGACCCCATCGATGCGCGCGCACCTCCGGCGGTATTCACCTGGCGGCGATTCCGCCAAACACAGAATCGAAGGCTGGTCACAGATCGTGCACGAATTTGCCCAACCGCATGTCTTTGCGCAGATTTGGGCAAGCCCTGAATGCCCAAACTGGCATACCCTGACCCTGCTTTTTCCAGCGATCACAGCCTGCCAGGAGCGCACACTGTGCCACCAAGAGGATCAAAACTCGGTAAGGAACATGTCATGCAAGCCTTTTGCCCACACCAACCGCAGCGCACGTCAGCCGCACCTGTGGCTGATGAGCGTGACGTGCTGCTCGAAGAGGTCGATTTCAAGTGGCTGATGGCGGGTCAGGGCTGGTGGATTGACACCACCCGACTGCACACCGACCCCAGCTATGCGCGCCAGCTGTTTGATCTGGTGGATGGCACACCCTCGGCCGCGCTTAAGGACTGCGCGGCACTGCTGCAGGCCCATACAGGCACACGGCACTAAGGTCGCCAGTGCTCCCATGGCGGTCATGCGGCCCTGCGCGCAGACGCCAGCCCTAGAATTCGACCTTTTCTACCTTTTTTGCGCGATGATGGCGCAGCCCCATGACCCTGACTGGCCTGATCGCGCGCTACGTGCGCCAGAACTGGCGCCCCTATTCGTTGGCGGCGCTGATGCTGGCTTCCGTGAGCGCGCTCACGGTTTACATTCCGCGTCAGGTCGGCCATATCGTCGATGCGCTGGCGGCCGGGCAGCTCGACCGCGTGGCGCTGCTGGCGCAATTGGGCTGGCTGGTTTTGGCCGGGGTACTGATCTACTTTTTGCGCGTGGCCTGGCGGCTGCAGCTGTTTGCGGCCAGCTACCGGCTGGGTGCGCAACTGCGCACACGCCTGTACGCACGCCTGTGCCTGCAAGGCCCCCACTTTTTTGACCAGCGCGGCACCGGCGACCTGATGGCGATGGCCACCAACGACATCGACGCGGTGGAAATGGCTTCGGGCGAAGCCATGCTGGCCGGGTTTGACGGCACGCTGACCCTGATCCTGGTGGTGGCCATGATGACACTGGGCATTGACTGGCGGCTGGCCGCGGTGGCGCTGCTGCCTTTTCCGCTGATGGGCATGGCGTTCTGGCGCATTTCCTCGCACATTCACGAAGCTTCCAAAGACTCACTGGAGTGTTTTGGCAAGCTCAATGACCATGTGCAGGAGACACTCACCGGTGTGCGCACCTTGCGCGCGCTGGGGCTGGAGCAACGCAGCGCCGCCCGCTTGTCCGAGTTGGCCGAAAACGCCGCCAGTGCCAGCCTGCGGGCGCAACGCTGGGAAGCCGCCTTTGAGCCCGCGGTGGGCATTGCGCTGGTGGTGGCCATGGTGCTCACCCTGGGGCTGGGCGGTGTGCTGGTGTGGCAGGAGACGCTGACGATTGGTGCGTTGACGGCGTTCAGCATGTACCTGGGGCAACTGATCTGGCCGATGTTTGCCGCCGGCTGGGTGCTGTCCTTGATGGAGCGCGGGCGCGCAGCCTGGGGGCGCCTGGAACCGACGCTGGCCGCACCCCTGTCGATCGACGACCACGGCATGCAAACCCAGGCGCCTGCAGGTGCACTGGCGTTCAAGGATGTCTCGTTCTCGTATCCGGGCCATCAGGCGCTGGCCTTGTCAGGCATCGATCTGCAGGTGGTGGCCGGGCACACACTGGGGGTGGTCGGTGCCACCGGTGCGGGCAAATCCAGCCTGGTGCGTTTGATCCTGCGCCAGTACGCTCCCACCGAAGGCCACATCAGCTGGGGAGCCCATGCGCTGGCGGATTACACGCTGAACAGCTTGCACCAGTCCCTGAGCTGGGTGCCGCAGGAGCCGTTTCTGTTTTCAGCGTCGGTGGCCGAGAACATGAGTCTGGCCCGGTTTGATGCCACGCGCGCCGAGATCGAGAACGCCGCGCGCCTGGCCTGCATCGACGACGACATCGCCCGCATGCCGCAGGGCTACGACACACCGGTCGGCGAGAAGGGCATTTCGCTCTCGGGCGGGCAGCGCCAGCGTGTGGCGATTGCGCGTGCGCTGCTGGCCGACGCATCGCTGTTGCTGCTCGACGATGCCTTGTCCGCGGTGGACACCCAGACCGAGACCAGCATCCTGCAGCATCTGCTGGAACTGCGCCAAAGTCGCCACAACAAGACCACGATCATCGTCAGCCACCGCCTGAGCGCCGTGATGGATGCTCAGCACATTCTGGTGCTCAAGGACGGGCGGATCGTCGAGCAGGGCAACCATGCCAGCCTGGTGGCGCTGGGCGGCTGGTACGCAGCCCAATGGCGCTACCAACAATTGCAAGCGAGTCTGGATGCCGACTGAAACCTCACCCCCAACACGCAACACGCGCCAGGCGATAAGCTTGCTGCTGCACGCGGCGCGATCCGAGCAGCACCACGTCTGGCGGGGCGGTGCCTGGCTGGTGGTGGCGGCACTACTTGAGGCGGCTGGCCCCTTGCTGGGCAAGTATTTCATTGACCACACGCTGGTGCCACGCCGCTTTGACCTGTCGGAAGTGGTCTGGCTGCTGGGCGGCATCCTGCTGACGGGGGCCATTGCCAGCGTCATCCGCTACACACAATTGACGCGTCTGGCGGGTGTGGCCATGCGCTCGGTGCGGCGTTTGCGCGAAGAGGTTTATGGCCATGTGCTGCGTTTGCCGATGGCTTTCTTTGACAAGGCCATTACCGGCCAGTTGGTCAGCCGGGTCACCAATGACACCGAACAGGTGAAGAACCTCTATGTGCAGGTGTTGTTTGTCATGCTCGACAGCAGCATTGTGGTGCTCGGTGCGTTTGCCGCCATGGCCTGGCTGGACTGGCGCCTGATGCTGATCGTGCTCACCCTGGTGCCGGCGGTGGTGGTGATCGTCTGGTTCTACCAGCGCTGGAGCGCGCCTGCCGTGTCACGCGCGCGGCAGCTGCGCAGCGACATCAACGCCCAGATGTCAGAGTCGATTGCCGGCATGCCGGTGCTGCAGGCCAGCAATGCACAAGCGCGTTTTCGCGAGAAATTCGACCGCACCAACCAGCAGCACCTCGAATCCCGAATCGCCGAAATGCGGGTCAATGCCTGGCTGCTGCGACCCATGCTTGACCTGATCAATGTACTGCTGCTGGTTGCCGTCATCGACAGTTTTGGGCAAAAGGCCATCGATGGGCTGCAGATTGGCGTGCTGTACGCCTTTGTGAGTTACCTGGGCCGCGTGGTGGACCCGTTGATCCAGATTACCTTGCAGTTTGGGCAACTGCAACAGGCTGTTGTCGCGGCCGCCCGAGTCGATGCGCTACTGCAAGAACAACGCCCGCCGGTGGTGACTGGGCCAGAGCGAATTTCTCATGGTGCGGTGCGCATCACGAATCTCACTTTTGGCTACAACCCGGACACCGTGGTGCTGCACAACCTGAGCCTGGAGATTCCCGCCGGTGGTTTTTATGGCCTGGTCGGGCACACCGGCAGCGGTAAATCCACCTTGCTCAGCCTGTTGCTGCGTTTTTACCAGGCGCAAGCCGGAGACATCAGCGTCGACGGCATCCCTCTGGCGCACTTCAGTGACGCGCATTTCCGGCTGGATGTGGGCCTGGTGCCGCAAGACCCGTTTTTATTGGCGGCGAGCGTGCGTGAGAACATTGCCATGGGCCGCACGATCGCCGAGGGCGACCTGCAGGTGGCGGCACGCGCCGCGCACTGCCACGACTTCATCATGCAACTGGAGCAAGGCTACGACACCCTGCTGGGCGAAGGCGGCGCGCGTCTGTCCGTCGGGCAAAAGCAGCTCATCGCCATTGCCAGGGCCCTGGCCGGCAAACCACGCATCCTGTTTCTGGACGAGGCCACCGCCCACATTGACAGCGAGACCGAGCAGATCGTGCAACTGGCCTTGTCGGAGCTGCATGGCCGGGTGACGGTGATTGCCATTGCCCACCGCCTTTCCACCATCCGGGGTGCCGACTGCATCGTGGTACTGAACCACGGCCGCATCCACGAGCAGGGGCGCCATGAGGACCTGATGGCGATTGCGCAAGGGGTATACCAACGCTTGTACCTGTTGCAGCAATTGGAAAGTTAGCCACGTAACCAGTTGATACCGATCTGGTGGCGCTACGCACTCACGTCCCCTGATGTCCGCTGTCGCTTCGAAAATATCCGACCTACCGTCAAGCTGGAAGGCTTGACGAAGGTCTTGTGGGCGGCACGCGAGAAAGGACTGGCGCGGCACCACCCGCCATTCAAGGCTGCTTCAGAAGTCGGATGACGACGGCAGATTTGTCGAGACCGGCGATCTTGCCGGTAGCCTCTTTCAGGTCTTTGGCCCGGTTGTCCCGGATACTGATGGCGAAGAACGTGTCGCCCAGGTCGGTTCGGAGATGGGGTCTGGACCGATCGTTGAATTGGAAATAAACCTCGCCGAGGTAGACCGTCTCGCCAGGTGAGACGTTGAAAGGAACTGAGAAATAAGGATTGGGCGTGATGCTCTTGGTTCCTGCAATGGTCGCCGTCTGCGCATGAAATCGGTAGAACTCGTATGAGCCAGCCGGTATCTGAAGTGCAACCAGTTGTCCCTTGTCAAGATGGTCTTCCACCACTGTCCAATAGCCTTCACTCTGCATTCCCCACCCGGCAAAGAAGATGCCTTGCTGGGCTCCCTTTGACCCCGAGGGCCGAGCCTCGAGGCTGAAAGAGAACATTTTCTTGAGGCTGTTGGCGGTGACCCTGACCAGCACGGTTCCGTGACCCGCAGGAGCTTGTGCACTGGTGGCGGGCTTCTGGGGGACCGTGCTGCAAGCCGTCAACATGGCGAACATCCACATGCATAGCAACCCACCGATTCGTCGCATGGGGCGTGCAAATGAATGTGCAAGGTGTTTCATGGTGCGTGAGCTGCCCTGTTCAATGGTGCTGGCCAGAAAAAGTATACGCCAGGAACAGCGCAGCCGCGCCGTTTAACCGTCCAGCTGACTTCTGGCCCCAGCAGGAGCTGCAGCGCGCAAATAGTCGGCCAACGTCTTGCCAGGCTCGTCCTTGAACTGTCCGGCTTTGTCGCCCTGTCGCTGCACCTGCACCATACGATCCAGCCGAAAGCTGCGAAATTCGTTGCGGCTTTCGCACCAGGCCGCCAGCGTCCAGACCTTGCCCCAGTAAAAGCAGCCCAGCGGGCGCACCGTGCGTTGCGTCGTCTGCTCGCTGGCATCGCGATACGTCATTTGAATCTTGCGGTGCTCTTGTGCGGCTTCCCGCAGGGTTTGCAGGGTGGCTTGCACTGCCGGGCCCAGTCCGCTGGGTGGCGCGTAAATCGTCATGCTTTGGGCGGCAGCGCGTGCAGTGGCAGGTAACACCGAGAGTATTTTGCCCAGGGCCACCAGTGAGGCCTGCGCCAGCACCGGGTCTTGCCACACCTGCGCCATGCGCACTGAGGCCACCAGCGCCCGCGCCTCATCTTCAGAAAACATCAGCGGCGGCAAATCAAACCCCTGCCCGAGCCGGTAGCCCACGCCGGCCTCACCCTCAATCGGCACACCCTGATGTTGCAGGTCGGCAATGTCACGGTACACCGTGCGCTCGGAGACTTCCAGGCGTTGTGCCAGATAGGCGGCTGTGCTCAGGCGCCGCCCGCGAATGAGCTGCACAATTTGAAACAGGCGGTCGGCGCGTCGCATTCGGATGGAAATGTTGAGAGCGTTTTAGTACTGTAGCCCTTATCATATCTGCGCTGTGAGCTCTCAATATTCAAGCAAATCAAGGTTGACCGAAAGGGCTCAAACCTGCGCGTCTTGGCCCGGCTGGTGGGTGAAGCCGGTGCCTCAGGGCTTCGCGACCAGGTGCAGCCAGATTTTGTTGCGCCGCATAAAGATGTAGCCGGCCAGGCTCGGGAAAGCCTGGTTGCCCGCCTCGGTCGCAGGACCGGGCACCACCACCTCGGCCACGGCGTAGGCCGGATAATCGCGCACTTCGGCGCCCTCCAGTTGGCACAGAATGTCGGGCTATGATCCGCCAACCGATGGTCGAGGAAGAGGTGTCAATGCGTATTCGGTCGTGCACCCAAATAGTGGGTGGCCTTTTGTTGGCTATATGGCCCCTGATCTGCAGTGCTGAACAAGCGGTTGATCTGCTCAAGCGGCTATACGCCGAGCATCAACCGTGGCGGCAACAGGATGTCATGAAGGGAGCAGCCTTGGAGAAGTTCTTCGAACAATCTCTGTATCGCCTGTATCGCCGTGATCGCGATTGCCAGGCACCGGGCTGGGGCGTAGGGTTGCTGGACTTTGATCCCATCCTTGATGGACAAGACTTCGATGATCAAGGAATTTCATCGCCGACCTTTCAAAACGTCGGCCAACGGGATGCTGTCACTTATCTGGTGACGTTTCAGCTCTTCCCCAAGCTTTCGGAAACTCGACAAGAAGTTCAATATCGCTTGCGAAAGTCCGGCAAGGAGTGGCGAATCTTCGACATTAGCTATAGCAAAGGCAGGTCACTTCGCCAGATTCTTTCTTCGCCCTGCGAGTGATGAAGCCCCTGTAATCGCCAGTATTCCAATGTGACGGAAGGGAACAACGATGAGCTTATGGGCAGCCGTATCGGGATTGGTGTTGGCGGGTTGGCTGATCAATGGATCTGCTCAGACGGCGACCAGCGCTGGCACTTCGGTCACCAAACTCAGGGCAGCGCCGGAGTTTCGGGATTATCCGGTAACCCGGACGTTCAATGGAACCAACGCAGCGGTACGCCTTGCATCGCCAGCAGAACGCAAGTTCCGCACGATGCTGACGCAAGGCGCTTCGAACAAGCCCAATTTCGCTGGCGATTACATCCTGGTGATGTGGGGATGTGGCTCTGGGTGCGCGGATGGGGCAGTCATCGATCCGGGGTCGGGGAAAGTCCACTGGCTGCCGTCCATGGTCGTCGGGTGCAACAGCACCTGTATCGGTTACGAGGACAAGAAATTCGTCGATTTCAGACCGGATAGCAAACTCTTGGTGTTGAACGGCATGCGTGAAACAGTCAAAGGCCGCGGCATAGCCAAAGTTGCGGGCGCTGATGTGTGGGGAAGTTTCTACTACCTCTTCGAGAACGGTCACTTCAGGTTACTACATTCTGTGGCTGCAGAGATCGAGCGGTTTGACGATACAGAATAGAGCCACTGTTCGCTTTGAGCGGTTCGGCACTGGGTTACCTGAGTGTCAAACTGATGTGGCGTTTTCGTGTGGCGACTTGTTTTTTCATCACCTTGGTTGCGTAGCCATATCCATGGGCAAGCAACTGACCTCAATGAAACTTAAGCGTCAGTACCAGCCCCGTCATCCTTTTTTTCGGTTGTGGTGGCGTTGAATATGCTCTCTGCGGCCACTGGTTCAGGGTCGTTTCAGCCACTTGAGCAGCATCGCGTACAGCTTTTCCGGCAACACCGGCTTGATGATGAAATCGTTCATGCCGGCAGTCAGGCAGGCTTGACGGTCTTCATCGAACGCGTTACCCGTCATCGCCAGAATGGGCACGGCCTGGCCTTGTGGTAACTCCCGGATGATTTTGCTGGCCTCGATGCCGCCCATGATGGGCATCTGCATGTCCATCAGGATCAGGTCGTAGGCATTGGCGCTCACCAGATCGACCGCCTCGCGACCGTTTTCGGCCACCTCCAGCGTCCAGCCTAAGTCGTCCAGCATGATCAGCGCCACTTCCTGGCTGAACGGATCATCCTCGACCAGTAGCAGTCGGATATTGGCGAAATCGCGCCGCAACGCTTCGCCGGACTCGCCAAGAGTCGGTGCCGCGTTGGGCACCGGCGGCGCTGTTGACGCTGCGCCCGGTCCGTCGGTCAAATGCTGCGGCAGCGCCGGGATGGCAACGTCTTTGGTTTCGGTGTCGACGCGCCCCAGACGGGCGGTTATCCAGAAGGTGCTGCCAACGCCGGGCGTGCTTTGCACCCCGGCATCGCCGCCCATCAGTCTGGCCAGGCGGCGGGTGATGGCCAGGCCCAGGCCGGTGCCGCCAAAGCGGCGCGTCGTTGAGCCATCCGCTTGCTCAAACGCCTGAAACATGCGTGGCAGGTGTTCAGCGGCGATGCCGATGCCAGTGTCAGCCACTTCAAAGCGCAACAGAACGTCAACCGCGCTCACCTCGCTGATGGTGGTGCGCAGGGTGATGCTGCCGTGCTCGGTGAATTTGATGGCGTTGCCGAGGTAGTTGATCAGCGCCTGGCTGAGGCGGGTGGCTTCGCCATTGACAACGCCAAGTTGGGGTGGGGCCGCGACGACCAGTTTCAGCCCCTTTTCATGGGCGCGGTCAATCACCATTGACTCCACCTGCTCAAGCATCGTATCGAGCCTAAAGTGGCTCGTGTTCAACACCAGCTTGTCGGCTTCGATCTTGGAGATATCGAGAACGTCATTGATGACACCGAGCAGGTGATCGGCTGAGGCCGCGATTTTGCCCAGCGTTATCTGGTGTTCCGGCTCGCTGATCTTGCGCTGCAGCATATGGGTAAACCCCATGATGGCGTTCATTGGCGTGCGGATTTCATGGCTCATGTTGGCCAGGAAGGTGCTCTTGGCACGGTTGGCGGCGTCGGCCAGGTCACGCGCCTGTCGCAACGACTCATCATTGCGCTTGCGTTCGGTGATGTCACGGTTGGAGACTCGCCGCCCGAGCGACTTGCCCGCCGCATCCTGCACAGGATGGCAAATGTGTTCGATCCAGCGCAATTCGCCATTCTTGTGATGAATGCGGAACTCGATATCCTCAAAGCCAATGCACGCGCCGTCGCCCAAATGGGACTGTAGCCTGGCGCGGTCTTCCTGGTGGGCGATGTCAACATACAGGGCCGGACGCGCCAGAAATTCCTCGGCGCGATAACCCGTGACACGCTCGCAGGCTGGCGAGCAATACAACCATTGCCCGGCATCGTCGACCCAGGTTTCCCAGTTGTAGGCAAAGTCGGCGACGGTGCGGTACTTGATTTGTGCGTCGTGCATGGCGGCAGTGCGCTGTTGCACCAGCTTTTCAAGATGCTCCTGGTGACGTTCCAGAACCTCCCGTGCCGCCCGGACCTCGGTAATGTCTCGAGAAATCGAAAGAATGCAGGCAACACCGTCAAGTTCCATCACCGTGGCCGACATCGTGCCCCAAATCACGTCACCGTTCTTTTTCTTGAAACGGGCTTCAAAACTGCGGCACTGGCCGCTTTGGCGCAGTTCGTCAACCAGATGCTGCCTGTCGGCAGGGTCGGCCCAGATGTTGAGTTCCAGCGAGGTTCTTCCCACGACGTCACCGGCCTGGTAGCCGGTGATGTCACAGAAGCCCTGATTCACGTCGATGTACATCCCATCACTCAGTCGGTTGATGTTCACGGCATCCGGGCTGTTGTGAAACGCCAGCCGATAACGCTCTTCGAGGCGTTCCAGGGCCTTTTCCGCCTTCAGTCGGGCCGTGATATCGCTTCCGATGCCGACCATGGCAACTGGCTCGTCGTTCTCGTTACGGATCAGCGTGGTGCGCAAGTCAACATCGATGCGGGAGCCGTCTGGCCGGAAGTTGGCGACCCGACCTCGCCAGGTGCCGTGCATCCGCGTTGCTGCAACGATTTCATCCTGGCGGGCGTCGGCATCGGAACCATCACCATAAACACGAACATGCTGACCAACGACGAACTCGCGCGCCGACCCGAGCGCGCGCATTTCAGCCTGATTGACGTAAGTCATCACGCCATCGAGGTCGGTGATCGTGACATGGTCCTGAATCTGATCCAGCACCAGCGCCTGCAGGCGCAGCCGGGCTTCGTTGGCTTTGCGCTCCGTGATGTCCTGCATGGCACCGATCATCCGAACGGCCTTGCCGCATTCATCGCGCAGCACGTAGCCGCGATCCATCACCGCCGCGTAGGCTCCGTCGGCTTTCAGGAATCTGTACTCGTCACGCCAGACATCAAGCTCAGGATTGTTCACGCACTGAAAGAACGAGGCATGCACCCTGTGGCGGTCATCCGGATGCACCCGCTCAACCCACCAGTGCGCGCTCACCGGGTGTTCAACAATCTCGGTCCATCCGAAGACCGCTGAGCCTGCTTCGTTCCAGCACTGGGTATCCTCGATCACATCCCAGTCCCATATGACATTGTTGGTCGCCTTGTTTGCCAGACGATAACGCTCGGCCATACTCAAAAGGTCTCTGTCCGCCCGCGGGTGCTCACCGACGTCGGTGAAGGAAACCAGTATCGTCATCCCGCCAGTGCTGGCTTTTGACGTCGCGCAGTCAAGCTGCGCCTGAAACACCGAACCATCGCCGCGCTGCAGAGCCAATTCGGTGCGCAGTGGTGCTTCGTGCTGCTTGACACTGAGAAGTTGTTGCAGCCAGGTGTCCCGATCGGTGGGTGCCACACAGGCCGCGAAGCGATGGTGCAGCAAGGCTCCGCGTTCCCGGCCCAGCAGTTTGGCGCCGGTCAGGTTGATTTCCTCGATGGCGCCTTCGAGCGAGAGCGTCAGATAGCCTGTCGGGGCGAATTCGTAGAGCTCGCGGTAACGGTCGTGGGACACCTCCAGTGCCGGCTGCCTCGGTGCGGTCTCAGGGGTGGCTGCAAGCTGCGCATCGGCGGCGGCGCGCAGGTTTGAAGCGTTGTCCGTGCTGGTCATGGCGTTACATCCAGTGAGATGCCAACTTGGCGCCGCTGTCTATTCAGTTTGCGCAAGGCATCACCATTGTTGTGTCCGGTGTATGTAGGTTGCCATCCTACTCCCAAACATGGACGCGACGACAAAAGTCAGCCGCACTTTGCTGGCTGTGCAGCCAGAGCCATGCCTGCTATCGCATCCGCCCCCGGCCAAGCCGGTGACCGATGCCACAGTGTTCCAGCCCGGCTGACGGTGTCAGCTACCTGACTTCGGCCTGCATCCATTGTTCAATGCTGGTCACCACCTCTTTGACCGGCGTGCTGTAGCCAAACTTCTTCAACAATTGCCCATCGGGTCCGAGCAAGAACATGCCCGCTGTGTGGTCCATGGTGTAGACGCCGGGTGGCGCTCCTGGCTCCTGGACTTTGCGGTATTCCACCTTGAAACTACGGGCCGCAAATTGAACCAACTCGGCGCTGCCCGACAGGCCAAGGATGCGCTTGTCAAAGTTGCCGGTGTAGGCCTTGAGCACCTCCGGCGTATCGCGCTGTGGGTCGATGGTGATGAATATCGGCTGCAAGCGCTGCGCTCGCTCTCCCAACGCGGCCAGCACCTGCTGCATCTCAAGCATGGTGGTGGGGCAAACGTCGGGGCAAGAGACAAAACCGAACGCAATCAGCTGAAAGCGCTCGCGAAAATCTTCCGACCTGACCGCGCGGCCGTGGGTGCCCATCAGCAGGTAACGGGGCGACTCACGCGCAACTTTGACAGCCTGACTGACGTTCGCCACAGGCATTGCGGCCGTTTCGGTGACGGGTGTTTGGGCCTGGCAGACGCCAGTCAGCAGCCCGCAGATCGCCACAGTGGGCCAAAGATGGCACGGAATGAATGGATGGGTGTTCATGGTTTTCTCGGGCTTGGTTGGATGCTTGCGTCGGCTGGCAGGCTGTCTTGCAGTCGCAGCGCCAGCGCAGTGAGCTGCATGCGCAGCGTTGCCTCGTCGGGGCAGTCGACCTTGGCGCGGGTTTGGGCCAGAAACGCGGCGTGGGTTCCTTCGTCAAAAGCATTGCCAAAACGTGCCGTTTTGGGTGCGTGGCGCAGCATCAGTGCTTTGGCGCGTGCGGCAACGCCCATTTCCTGGCAAGCCATGGCTTGTCCGTTGACCTGGGCCAACTCGGTGACGGCTTGAAGCCCGGTTTCCAGTTGGGCCAATGCCGGTTGACACCAGCACGATGCCAAACACAGTGCAAAGACGCCGAAGAAGTGACTTGGAGGAGGATTCATGTGAAGGTGTTGCTGCTAAAGATGGGGTTCCAGCCGTCGCAGCCTTATGTGGGAACGGATCAAGAAAACAAAAACCAGCGCCCCGCCATTCATCAACAGGGCGTAAACAATACTGGGGACGCTCATCTCTGGCGACTGCAGGAGCTGCAAGGCCACAAAAATCCCCAGCGCCGAATTCTGCAATCCGCATTCAGTCACCACCGCCACGCGTTCGCGACCCGATAGGGAAAATGTCGCACCCAGCAGCCAAGCAGCCGACAGGATCGTGGCGTTGAGCAGCACGCAGGCAGGGCCAATCACGGGCAATTGTTCCAGCAGCACCTGCCGTTGCTCCCAGAAGGTGGCCACCACGATCAGCACGAACATGGCGCTCGCCAGGTGACTCATCGTGGGTAAAAGGCGCAGCACCAGGCTCGGGCGCCACGCCCGCAGACCCATACCCAGCAGCACCGGCAGCGTGGTCAGCATGAAGATACTGCGCACCATCTGGGTCAGATCCAGGTCGACCGGCGCGTTGTGGGCCATCCATATCGACATCGTCAGGTTGACGATCAAGGGCAGCGCAAACATGGCCGCAATGCTGCTGACGGCGGTGAGTGAAATGGACAGTGCCACATCACCCCGGGCCAAATGGGTCAGCAGGCCCGAGCTCACGCCCCCAGGGCAGGCCACCAGAATCATCAGTCCAACTGCGGTGGCGGGCTCCAGCGGCAACAACTGGGTTAGCACCCATCCCAGTGCCGGTACCAGCAGCAGCTGACCGGTCAGACCGACGGCCAGCGCCACTGGGCGTTGCATCACCCGTCGGAAATCTGCCAGCTGCAGCGTCAGGCCCAGGTAAAGCATGATCAGCGCCAGCATCAGTGGTAACAATGGACTGATCATGGACCCTGTCACAGCAGTACTCCGATTGACAACAGCACACCCAACAGCAGGCTGATGCGTGCGGTGGCGGCCAGCAGCGCGTTGAGCGACTCAGCACTGGTGTTGTGCCGCAGGTGTCGGGTCAGCTGAATGCCATACGGCAACGCCAACAGTGCCAGCAAGACCCCCATCTGGCCGCGTCCGGCCACCAGCAGAAGCAGCGCAAAGGGCAACAGCACCATACTGGCAAAAATCGTCCGTGCCTCAGCGCGGCCAATTACGGCCACCAGCGTCTGGCGGCCGCTGCGCAAGTCGTCTTCCAGGTCACGGTAGTTATTGACCAGCAGCACCGCTGCAGCGGGCAGGCCAAGTACCGTGCCGCAAAGCCAGGCATTGAGCGAGAGCTGACCACTTTGCAGCCAGTAGCTGCCCAGCACCGCCACCCAGCCAAAGAACACCAGAACAAAGGCTTCGCCCAGGGGGGTGTGCGATACCGGTCGTGGGCCGCCCGAATAGGCCCAACCCGCCAGCAACGACGCGATGCCCGCCAGCAAAATTGGCCAACCGCCCAGAGCCACGAGATACATCCCCAGCCCCGCCGCCAGCCCGAAAGTCCAGGTCGTGGCCCGGTGCATGGTGCGCGGACTAACCCAGCCCGCGGCGGTCACGCGCAAGGGTCCGACGCGGTCGGCGCGGTCGTTGCCGCGCTCAAAGTCCCGCACATCGTTGTGCAGGTTGGTGCCAATCTGGATCAGTACAGCGCAGGTCATGGCCGCAAGGAAGGCCGCCATGTGCAGCGCCATGCCGTCGTCATAGGCCAGTGCCGTGCCCACCAGCACGGGCGTGACCGCCAGGCTCAGGGTGCGCGAGCGGATGGCAGTCCACCACACACGTAGCATGGGCAACTGGGTGGTGCCGGAGCCATTGGCGGTTGGCAGATCAGTATTCACGGGGACGAACACCAAAATGCAGGCAGGCAATGCCAAACGACAGGTTTTCCCAGGTCACCTCGGCCAGGCCCGCATGATCCATCAACGTGGCAAAACCCTGCTGGTCAGGAAACAGTCGAATCGATTCGATCAGGTACTGGTAAGCCTGCGGCTCACCCGCCACCGCCGCGCCCAGGCGCGGGATGACCCAGCGCGAATACAGGTCGTACAACGGGGCCAGCCAGGCTGCCGGGCGTGAGAACTCCAGACACACAAAGCGTCCGCCGGGTTTGAGCACGCGGTGGATTTCGCTCAATGCAGATGCGATGTGGGTGGTGTTGCGCAGCCCGAACGAGATCGTGAGCAAGTCGACACTGGCGTCGCCTAGCGGCAGGTGCTCGGCCTCTCCCACCAGCCATTGCAGTTGCGCACTGCCCGCGCGCTGTTGTCCGGCGTGCATCATGGCCAGGCTAGGGTCGCATACCGTCACACGGCGACCCGGTGCCAGCAGCAGGCGCGCCACATCGCCGGTGCCACCCGCCAGATCCACCACCTGGCCAGTGAAACCCGCCACCCGGCGCGCCAGCGTGCGCTTCCACAGCCGGTGGATACCAAAGCTCATCAGGTCGTTCATCAGGTCATAGCGTGGCGCCACGGCGTCAAACACCTGGCGAATGCGCGCACGGCGCTCCTCGGCACTGACAGCCATGCTGCCAAAGCTGTGGTCAAGATCGTGGTCGCCTGCCATGGTGTTCAGCGCAGTGCCAATGCCACGGCGGCATCGAGTTGGGCTTTGGTCACCACACCAGTGTGACTCGCAACGATGTCGCCCTGACGGTTCAGCACCACGGTAAAGGGCAGGCCAGCCTTGCTGTTGCCTAAAGCGCGCATCAGGTCCAGACCCGCGGTGCGGGTCAACAACACAGGGTAGTTGATGTCGTAGGCATAGGCAAAGTCACGCACTGGAGCCGGGTCGGTTTCGATGTTGAGGCCGATCACTACCACGCCGGTTTTGCGTGATTGCAACGCCACCAGCTCGGGGATTTCAACCCGGCACGGTGGGCACCAGCGCGCCCAAAAATTCACCACCATGGGTTGACCCTGGCGGTTTGCCAGCGACGCGGGTTGGTTGTCCAGATCAAATAGATTTATGGAAAATAAGGCTCTAGCGCTTATGGGTTGTGCGCTGACAGCTACTGAAGATGTAGTGACAGAAGTGCCAACCGGTTGTGCACCAACGCCGCTGCTGGTCCAGGCAAGAAAACAGGCCAGCAACCCCAGGCAAAAGCGCGTCGTCACGGCAAATCACCCCGGCGAAACAGCACAAAGCCCAGTGTGGCTGACACCAACCCAAGCGCCAGCGGGTACACCAGCGCAAACACCTTGTAGCCCAACACGCCAAACAAATCCAGAATCACATAGGCCGACGGCCCCAGCACGATCAGCTGCGGGTCAAACAACGCCAGCGCCGCAGTGCGAAACACCTGCAGCGGGTTGGCCAGCGCCAGTGTGACCACCAGGTTGGGTTCGACCTTGCCCTGAATCATCAGGCCCAACAGGATCAAATCGAGGAACAGCAAAAACGTCAGCCACACCAGAAATGCCGCCCCTTGCGCCATATCGGTGCTGCGCGCCATGGCCGAGATCAGCATGCCGATGCCCAGAAAACACGCCGCCATCACCGCCAGCAACGCGGTGTAGTAGCTGAAGATGCCCCACGGCACCTCAATGCCGCGCACCAGCGCAATGAGGACTGCCAGCAGCATGGCACCAAACACCGGCAAAAATATCACCAGATAACGCCCCAGAATCTTGCCCCAGAACCATGCCACGAGCGACACCGGCAAGGAGAGCAGGTATTCGTACACACCCGCCTCGCGGTCGCCCGCCACCGAGCGCACGGTGGTAATGAGTACAAAAATCGGCAGAATCGCCATGGTGAGCTGGATGTAGGTGACCAGCAGGCGCGACAGGCCAATAAAGCCCAGCACGCGCGACTCGGTCAGACCAAACAAAAACAGTAGCGCCACAATGCCGCCAAAAACTAGCGTATAGATCAGGAACCAGCGCGCGCGCAGCGATTCAATGATGTCGAGTTTGGCAGTTAACCAGAGTTGTTTCATAAGTTGGATTCAATCAGGGGCCACAGGTTGCGGCTCAGCCCTTGGCGGGCAGGCAGTTGGCGGGCCAGTAACTGCTGGTGATCTTCATCATGGCCTCATAGCTGATGGTGTCGGGCTGTGGCTCAGCAAAAGCGGCGTAGTTGTAGCCCATGGGGGACGTGCGGCCCGCTTGAAAATGGGCGCTTAGCGCATTCAGCCATTTTTCACCTTTGGCGGTGTAGTCGGCCACCCAGAAGCCGGTGCTGGTATCGGCCATCCAGGGGTGTTCGGTGAGCTTTTCAACCCGCCAGGTCGCGGCACAACCCATGTCATCGAACTTGAAGACAGTGTTTTTCGGACCACCTTTGATCTCAACGGCAAAGCGCGGGTCAGAGATGACCATCTTGCAGCGAACACAAACGTCACGGTCCCACTTGATAGGGGTCATGCCTTCGGCCCAGTGACCATCGTCGCCACAGCCAGCCAGCAGCAGACTGGTCAACGGCGTGAATGCGGCAAGCGGACCCAAGGTGGCACTGCCGGTCAAAAACTGGCGTCGTTTCACGGTGAGACCTCGGTCAGCGACACGTGGCTAACCACCGCGGCGTAGCGCGACGCTGTGCCCAAGAATCGCAGTCGGTCGGGGCCGGCAACCTGGCCTTCCCACTCCAGTCCTTCTGCATCCAAAGTTCTGAAGTTCCACTGCGCCAGCGCCTTGGCCAGTGCCGGCTCATGCTGACGTGACACCACCCGGCCAAGCAAAATGCCTGCCAGCGACACCTCGGCCGCCACCCGGTCATCCAGCACCACTTTCCCCGTGTCGAGCTCCACCACCCGGGTCACCAAGGATGACACCTCATTAATACGGTGGCTGGAGATCAGCATCGTAACGTGCTCGGCGCGCTCGGCCAACAGGTCAAAAAAGATCTTGCGTGCCTGGGGGTCCAGGTTGGCCGCGGGCTCGTCCATCACCAGCACCTTGGCATCGCGGCCCAGGGCAATGGCAATCAGCAGCTTTTGTTTCATGCCGCCGGAGAGCTTGTTGAACGGGCGCGACAGGATGCTGGCTAAATCAAGCCCCAGGCGAATGGCAACCTCGTGAATACGCGCGGGATCGGTGTTGCACAGCGCGGCAGAAAAGTCGATGAGCTGCGCCACCGGCATTTTGAGCGGCGGGGGCAGTTGTGGCACAAAGCCAATCTGGCCCAGTACCTCGGTGCGCTCGGTGCGCGGGTTGCGGCCGTTGATGGATACCTCGCCATCAAAGGTGTATTCACCCAGCAGACAACGGATCAGCGTGGTTTTGCCGGCACCATTGGAGCCAATCAGCGCCACACGTTCGCCCAGACCAATGTCCAGGTCGATGCCGTCCAGTATCTTGACGCGTTTGAATGTTTTGCAGAGCTTGTTAAAACGGATCATGGTATTGTTGAATGCGCGGCCGTCAGACGGCTTGCCGCGTTACAGAATCTTGGAAAGCCCTTTGATGTCGAACTTGAGCGAACCGGTGGGGCACACATCTACACAGGCGCCACAGCGTGTGCAGTCCGGGCCCAGGATGACCTCGGTATCGACGGCGCGGCCTTTGACCACGGTTTCCAGCACATGCGGCACCAGGCAGACTTTTTTGCAGTCACCTTCATGAAAGCAGCCCTGCAGCGTGTACTTCACACGCACCGGCGACACAATGCCCACCACACCATAGGTCAGGCCAATCGGGCAGACATAGCGGCACCAGGCACGCCGGGAAAACGTCACCTCAAACAGCAACAGCGCTGCCACCCACAGCAGCGCCAGGCCAGGGCCGTAGATCAACGCACGCGACAAAATGCCGGTGGGTGAGATCGCCTCAAACACGGTATAGCCGGTACCCAGCGCTGCCAACGCAAAAATCACCCAGAACCAGGTGCGCAAGCCTCGACTCATGGGTTGGTCAGACACCAGTTTTTTCTTGGCCATCGACAAGTGCAACTTTTCGGCAAACTCGGCGACAAAGTGGTAGGGGCAGACCCAAGAGCAAAACGTGCGCCCGCCTAGCAACATCCAGATGGCCAAGACCGTGGCGGTGCCAATCACCAGATTGACGATGATGTGTTTGTGCGCCAGCATGACTTGCAACGCCGAATTCAGGTCAATCAGGTGAAAGCCGATCAAGCGCGAGGCCGACAGCGAACCTTCCAGAATCTGAATGTCCAGGTAAAACGACACCACAAACAACAGGTTAACGGCCAGCAGAAAGGTCCAACGCCGGTTGCGCCAGGTGTTGCCGTGCGGCTTTTCGTGGGCCTTCAGAATGGCGGCACGCACCTCCACCTTGTTGGCCATGCGCTTGAGCTCGTGGACCTGCTGGGCGCGCTCGGTGATCTCGGTGGGTTTTTTGGGCTCGCGCCCGAACATGATGGCGATCTGATCAAGAAACCGCGCTTGGTGAACCTTGTTCATGCTTTCCAGACCTCCCGCGCTTCAATCACGATGCAGGGCTGTGCCGTGGGGCAGACCATCTCGCACACGCCGCAGCCCACGCAGGGCTCCAACACCACCGGCTGGCGGCGGGTCTTGCCATCGGCGGTTTGCAGGCTTTCCATGCGGATGGCTCCGCCCACCGGGCATTCGCTCACGCACAGGTTGCACTCGGGCACGTCGTAAGGGTGATCGGCGATGCGGATCGGCTTCCAGCGGTCCACGTCCATGTAGCGCATTTGCCCGTCAAAGTCTGTGCCACGGGCTGGGCCTTTGAAACCCTTGCCTTGCCCGGCCAGGCAGGCTTCAGGGCGGGTCAGCCGCGCCACACCCATGCGTTCTTTCAGGTTGAGCGTTGGTTCCGGGTCTTTTTCCTTGGCTTTCAAAATCGGCTTGCCCGCCAGTATGGCGCCGACGCGCACCGGCAAAAAGGCCGGCTTGTGGTAGGCCAATGAGCCCGTGGGGCAGGCCAAAATACACTGCACCGCGTCACACGAGAAGTCGCAAGCCTGCGCACGCGCGTCGATGTAGGGCACGCCGACACCAAAGCCGTCCACCAATTCGGCCAGTTTGATGGCTTGCACCGGGCACACCTGAACGCACTGTCCGCATTTGATGCATGAACCGAGAAAGTCTTTTTCGTCCAGCGCACCGGGTGGACGCAGTCGTTGCTTTTGCGCGTACACGAGCGGCAGGTAGCCTGACAGCGCGGCACCCAGCACGCCACCGGCCAGCAAGGCGGTGCGCAACAGGCGGCGGCGGTCCTGGCGTGATAGCCCTGTCTTTTTTGCTTTCACCGGCTCGGGTGGCTTTGGTGCGCCGGGTAGTTCCTCACTCATTTGGCCATCCTGGGCGGTTTGTTGTAACGCGGCTTGGTATCTCTGAGCTGCAACTCGGGTGATGAAAACGGTGCGAGACGCTCCAGAAAGTCCAGCAACTCCAGCACTGGCGAGGTTTTGAAGAAACCGGCAGCGGGGATTTCCATCCAGATCTGGTCGGCAAACGCATAGTGCTCATGCGTGGTGTCGCCAAAGCCGTCCTTGTTTTTGTCGAAACCCTGGTAGCTGTCAAAGTAGTTGCCCAGCCATTTGTTCCTATCACCCTTGCCACGGCCACCCTGGGTGATGTCGGTGATATTGCCTTCAAAGATGTTGTCGGTGAATTCGTTGCCGCCGAGCTCGCTGGTGAGTTGCACCGCCACGCCGTTGTAGGCAAAACGGTTGCCTTTGAAGCGAATGGTGGTGTCGGGTTGAAACGGCGACAGGTCGGATCCCACGCCAATGGCGCTGTAAATGATGTCGTTGTTTTCGATAAAAATGTCCGACGACTCCTTGAACCCCAGCGCCATGCCGGTGGAACCGGTGGCGTGCGAGATCAGGTTGTTGCGCGCGCCGCCGCCTTCCATGTACATGAAATAGATTCCCACCGCGTTGTCGATAAAGCGGTTGTTTTCCACAATGTTGTTGTTGGCAAACATGAAGTGGATCGAGTAGCGGCTGCGCCGCCCTTCGTTGCCCCGGTAAATGTTGCGGTGCGAATACCAGGCCACCATGTCGCGCGAGTCGGTGACCAGGTTGGCCTCGATCAGGTTGTTGTTGCTGTACCAAAGGCGAATGCCGTCACCACGCACGCCCAGCAGTGCGGGCTTGGAGCGCACTTTGTTGCCTCGCACGATGTTGTCGCTGGACTGTTTCAGGTCGATGCCAAACAGGCAGTTGTCAATCACCAGGTTTTCCAGCACGTTGCCGTGGCCGCGTACGTCGAGGCAAGCGTCGTCGGTGTCATGGTTGTCTCCCGAGCCGGTCAGATGCAGACCACGCAGCGTGGATTTGCCGGCTTCAAGCGAAAACACCGTGCCTTTGTCACCGGCGTCAATGATGACCTTGCCATCGCCTTCAATCGTGAGAGATTTTTTGAGCACCACCGGGCCGGCATAGGTACCCGGCGCTGGTCGCAGCACGGAACCTGCAGGTGCCGCATCCACCAGCTGTTGAAACGGTTTCAAACCATGCACCCGCCGATGCCGCTCATGCAGCATGAAGGTGGGCTTGGGGCGGTCGATGGTTACCCGCGGTGCCGTAGACAAGTCAGCGGTGGCACCGAGTTTTCCCGAAGTTTCGCCCTGGCCCACCACGTCGCTGACCCCTTGGGCCAGCACCACCACAGATACAGCCCCTAGTAGCAGCGCTGGAAGCGTTGACCGCCACCTTGCCATGTCAGCTGTCTGCCGTTTCGCGCAACTGCTTGCGCCGCAACAACATCGCCACCGCAAGGCAAGCAAAGGTCACCATCAGCAATCCATAGCCCCAGTACGGGTAGGAGTAAGTGGAAAACTGCGCCACCTTGCCCTCGCCAAAAAGCGTTGGCATGAACGGCTTGACCGTGAACGCGCCCCAGGGGTGCATGTTGTGGCCAAAGAACCAGAGCCAGCCGGCGTACTCGATGACAAAAAACAGCGGCAGCAGCGCCGGCACACCCACCAACAACAGCGAAAAACTGGGCCAGCGCGCCACACCTACCACCAGAATCACCATCGCAGCGATCATGCCGCCCATGGCGATCTGGGTGTACAGCGTCACGTTGTTGCCCCAGACCTGCAACTTGGCGGGTTCGTTAAAAAAGGTCGCCGCCGCTTCAATATAGTGTTTGACGTGGGCTGCCAAGTGGCCCAGCACCAGTTGCTCGGTCACCGTCCATGCCGCCACGGCCAGAAAACCGGCTGACAACACCAGGGTACGCTTTCGCCCCGCGGGCGTGATGAAGCCCAGCAGCATGACGGCAAACATGCCAAAAAAGTACTTGGCCATGGGGCGCTCTACCGGCGCGCCGGTAGCAATCGGGAACATGCCCACATAGTGGTTGATGGTGTTCATCTCATGCACACAGTCCAGCCCGGTGGCATTTTTGTTGACGTCCTGGGCGGCATCCAGAATCGGGTTGTAGCGCCCTGAGTCCGGTCCCATGTCAGCCTGCATGGTTTCGGCGGCCATGCGCGAGCCGGTGCCCGTGGCCCGGCAGCCGTTTTGCACGCTGTCAAAGTGGAAGTGGATGCGAATGCCATCCGGAAACGCATCCTTGGGGTAATTGGGCGCGGTCAGCGAGACCCACCATATGGGCGCGAAAAAGGCCGCCACCATGGCCACCAGGGCCACCAGGGTGAGCGCCGTGATCAGGCGGTTCTGCTGGGTCTGCGTACTCACAAATCAGCCTTTCTTCTTGGCGGTGGTTTTGCCTTTGCACATGGCGCCTGGCATGGTCATGCTGGCCTGGTAGGCCGAGATGGCCACCAGCTGCTTGTCGTCGTATTTCTTGATGATCTTGACCATGTCCGGGTTGGCATTGCGGCGCTTGCCTTCGCGGATCTCGGTCATCTGGCGCAGCAGGTATTTGTAATGCTGGCCGGCGATGACCGGGTAGAACTTGGCCTTGTCGCCTTCGCCGTTCTTCATGTGGCACTCGGCACACTCTTTTTCATACATGGCTTTGCCTGTGGCGATCTGGGCGGCTGCGTCCGGGCCTTCGTACTGGCCATGGTCGACGGGAATGCACAGGCTCTCGATGTAAGCCGACACGTTGGCCAGCTCCTGGGCGTCGACCAGCTCCTTGGCAAACGGATACATCGTCGGGTTGTCACGTAGTCCGCCACGAATGTCGGCCATCTGCTTGATCAGCACGGTGGCATGCTGGCCGGCGAGTTGGGGAAAAGTGCCATCCGAGCGACCCGCACCCGAGGGCAGATGGCAGGCACCGCAGACTTCATAGCCATCTTTACCTTCTTTGGCATTGCCCTTGAGCTTCAGGGCTTCGATTTTTTCGCCCTCCTGGGCGTTCCATTTGTAGTCTTTGGCCTCGATACCGGCTTGCTTGGCAGGCGGCGGGCCGCCCGCCAGGATCAATGTGGGTGCAAAAGCCAGGGCAAGTGCCAGAACCATTGTTTTCTTCATTTTCAGAACTCCGGGGAATAAATTGAATTGATGCAGCTCTATTTGAGTTTGGAGAGGTAAAGCGCCAGCTCCTTGATCTCAGCGTCAGACACCAAATGCATGATGCCTTTCATGGCGGCGCTACTGCCGTTGGCGCGCGCACCCGACTTGATGTCTTTCATTTGCGCTTCGATGTACGACGCGTTTTGCCCGGCTACCTTGGGGTAGGCAGGCGTCAGGGTCTTTTTGCCGTCTTTGCCGTGGCAGGCCACGCAGGTTTTTTCTGCGTACAGAGCGGCACCATCGGCCAGCGCCACGCCCGAGCTGAGCACGCACAGTGCCGCCATCATTAACAACTTTGTCTTCATGGTTTTACCTTTTTCAAAAAGCATCGGGGAGCCAAACAAATGGACTCCCCGACGGGTGGGTCGCTTATGCCGGATTACTTGACTTTCTTGGCACCGTGCTCTTCAAGGAAGGTCTTGGCACGCAGTCCCAGGTCGGCAGTCTTGACCTGGTATTGCCAGATCTGCTCGGCCCACAGGTTGGCGCTTTCCCATTCCTTCTTGGCGGCATAGCCTTCGTGCTTGGCTTTCAGGTCCTTGGTCTTGCCCAACTGGTCAAACGCGTCTTCGACCATGGCCACCACCTCGGGGAAATCCTTGTAGTTCACGCTGGTGATATAGGTCACCACCGAGTCGATGATCACCTGGGTATCGGCCACCTTCTTCAAAGTGGCCTTGTAGTCGGCCTCGGTGTAGTTGCCCTTGGCCAATGTGGTCTTGGTGGCTTTCCAGCCCTTGGGTTTGACCAACAGGTAGCCCTGCATCTCAAGGTGCAAGGCCGAGCAGAACTCGGTGCAGTAATACGGGTACACGCCTTCCTTGTCGGCCTTGAACTTGACGGTGACGGTCTTGCCCGGCTCAATCGATGCATGCACGTTGTAGGTGGACACGGTGAAGCCGTGGGTTTCGTCCTGCGCGCGCTCGAGGTTGGTCAGGTGGATGGTGACCTCGTCGCCCACCTCAGCCTCGATCTTCTCGGGGGTGATGTGTGAGCGAATCAGTGAACCCCAAACCTCAACCTTATTGCCCTTGCGCACAGTCTTTTCTTCACCAGCTCGCACCGCATCCGGGTGGGCCTCATCGGTGCGGCTGTTGGTGCCGAGCTTGTAACGCACGGCGGGTTTGAGCTTCTTGGCGTCGATGGCGGCCACATAGTGCGGCTCGCCCAGCGGGATCGGCATGTCATAGAGGAGTTGCATCTTGTCGCCACTGATGTCGATCAACTGGTGGTTCTGCGGGTGCAGCGGCCCGACCGGGTTAAAGCGGTCGATCGCCAGTTTGTTCAGCGCCACCAGGTACTTGCCCTTGGGTTTGGTGGTGTCGCCTTCCATGGTCATCAGGTGACCGATGTTGTAGTGCACGCTGATCTTGTCGAGCAGCTTGCCTTCGCAGTAGTCCCATTTGGCGACTTGCGAGTCCACATACAAAGAGGTGTAAGCCACACAGGTCTTGCTGTCGTACTGTGTGTGCAGCGGCCCCAGACCCAGTGACACCTGCGTGTGCAGCGCGTCTTTCATGCTGATGACCGGGATGCCGTACGGGTCTTTGGACTCGAACTTGCCCGCCTTGATGGCGGCCATGATCTTCTCGAACGAATACACCGACACATGGGTGTCGAGCTTGCCCGCCACAATCAGCTTGGTGCCGTCAGGTGTCACGTCCACGCCGTGGGGCGACTTGGGCTCAGGAATTAGGAACAAGATGCCTTCCTTGATGGCGGTGTCCATCATCAGCACGTTGTGGCCATTGATTTGTTTGGCTTTGCCGGCTTTCACCAATTCGGCGGCTTTTTTCCAGTTGATCACATGCAGGTAGTCAGTGTCTTTGGCCGAGCAACCCGCCTCATACGGCGGGCGACCGTCTTCAATGCCGCCCACATAACGCTCCGAGCAGAATGAGTTGGTAAACGACCAGCCGTCCGAGGGGCCTTTGCCGGCGTCCGACAAGTCTTGGGAGTACGGTGGCAATTCGATGGAGAACGACTGCTTTTGATCGATCAGGCCCTTGGTGCGGTCAAATTTCCAATAGGTCATGCCGCCGCGGTATTTTTCGTTGAACTCTTCGAGCGGATAGAACTTCTTGTTTTCCAGCGGCGACGCGTATTGCGCCGCCTCAAAGATGTACTCCGAGTTGGGCGTCACAAACGCGCCACCATGCTCAGACTTGTAGATCGGGTTGGCCACAATCTGCTTGGTCTCGAAGTCACGCAAGTCCACCACGGCAATACGCGGGTTGGCCTTGTCGTTGATGAACACAAACTGGCCGTCCGATTCACCGTTGGTTTCAGAGAAAGCCGGGTGGTGGGTGTCACCCCAGGTGATGTCTTTGCCGTCAATGCGGCCACCGGCCAGCACTTTCTTGGACTCTTCGTCAAAGCCATAACCCTGCCATGGCTCGGGTGTGAAGACGCCGATGTACTTCAGAATACGCATGGACGGAATGCCGTAGACGATGAGCTGGCCAGACTGACCGCCAGAGCTGATGGCAATGAACTCGTCGCGCCCGCCGGTAGGCACATAGGTCTTGGCGGCGGCCAGCAGGTCTTGCTGGCTTAAGCCCCGCGCTTTCATCACATCTTGCAGCGAGTCTGCTGACCACGCCGACGTCACGGCCAAGCCAATACCGGCCGCCATCAGGGACGCCGCCAGTGTGCTCAATCTTTTCATTCGCTTTTTCTCCAGGTTGGGTTATGGTTAAGCCATCGATGTCACGAATGGATCAAGGCTTGGTGTGGATAACGCCGGGGAGTCTAGAAATTTAGGGCCGACTTGGCCTTAAGGCAGATTAGGTTTTTGTGGATATGCATGTCTACTTATTTGATACATATCAAACAATGTGCAGATCGAGATGAAAAGCAGCATTGGCTGCCGTTCCGGGCCTGAGTCTTAAGATGAGTCAAGGACGAATCTTGTACCTTTTGCCAGAATTTGCCCCGGACAGTTTCCTTGAAGCGAAGAGTTTGCTGGCGCCTCGGCGCCAGCCTTTTTTACTATTTTCATAGCTGTTAGCGCTTTTATATAAAGGGCTGCAGCCGGAAACGGCTCGAACTTTGAGCCGGTGCATTGCCAGCCTTCGCGCAAGCGGCAGGCGGCGTCTGACAACCGCACCCCATCCATCTGATAAGCGCTTGTTATTCATCAGCACTGTGATTTTGCTTAAGGCAGTTCAAGGACAAGCGGCTTGTCACAAATCAACAATCAGCGCGCTCGAACCGAACTGCCGCAGCCTTCACCGAGCCTTGCAACACGCCGTTTTGACGGATCGGCTGCCCCACTAATGGAGTTAGACAATATGAAGCAACTAAAAACGGCCAGCCTTGCGGTGGCAACTCTGCTGTCGATCATGACCGGCACCGCGTTCAGCCAAAACGTGGCCCCAACGATGACCGCCGCTGAAAAAGAGTCGGCCAAGAAAATCTACTTTGAACGCTGCGCAGGCTGCCACGGCGTGCTGCGCAAAGGTGCCACTGGCAAAAACCTGGAGCCGCACTGGAGCAAGACCGACAAGGACGGCAAAACCACCGAGGGTGGCACGCTCAGCCTCGGCCAGTCACGGCTGGAAAAAATCATTGGCTACGGCACCGATGGCGGCATGGTCAATTTTGATGACATCCTGACCAAGGAGGAGCTGACGCTGATGGCCAAGTACATCCAGAACACGCCGGACGTGCCGCCCGAATACAGCTTCAAGCAGACACTGGACTCATGGAAAGTCATCGTGCCGGTCAAAGACCGCCCGACCAAACAGATGAACAGCTTCAACCTGAAGAACATGTTCTCGGTCACCCTGCGCGACACCGGTGAGGTAGCTTTGATTGACGGCGACACCAAAGACATTCGCAGCATTGTGAAAACCGGCTACGCGGTGCACATTTCGCGCTTGTCCAAATCTGGCCGCTATGTGTACGTGATTGGCCGCGACGGCCGCCTGAGCCTGATTGATTTGTGGATGGAAAAACCCTCGGTGGTGGCTGAGGTCAAGATTGGCTTTGATGCGCGCTCGGTGGATACCTCCAAGTTCAAAGGTTTCGAGGACACTTACGCCATTGCCGGCTCTTACTGGCCGCCCCAATACGTCATCATGGACGGCGACACGCTCAAACCGCGCAAGGTGGTCAGCACCCGTGGCATGACGGTGGACGGCGAATACCACCCCGAGCCGCGTGTGGCATCCATTGTTGCGTCAGAGATCAAGCCGGAGTGGGTCGTTAACATCAAGGAAACCGGGCAGATTTTGCTGGTGGACTACTCCGACATCGAAAACCTGAAAACCACCACCATCGCCTCGGCGAAGTTCCTGCACGATGGCGGTTTTGATGCCTCCAAACGCTATTTCCTGGTAGCAGCCAATGCGTCCAACAAGATTGCAGCGGTGGATCTGAAAGAAGGCAAGCTGGCCGCGCTGGTGGATGTGGCCAAGATTCCGCACCCCGGGCGCGGTGCCAACTTTGTGCACCCCAAGTTCGGTCCGGTGTGGGCCACTGGACACCTGGGTGCCGATGTGGTGTCGCTGATCAGCACGCCCTCGGATGATCCCAAGTTTGCCGCGTTCAAGCAATACAACTGGAAGATGGTTCAAGAGGTCAAGCATGTGCCGGGCAACCTGTTCGTCAAGACCCATCCGAAATCAAACCATCTGTGGGCTGACTCGGCGCAAAACGCTGACAAAGACACGGCTGAATCGGTTTCGGTGTGGAAGATGGATGACTTGTCCAAACCCTACAAGATCATCAACGTAGCCAAAGACTCCGGCTTGCCACCGACCAAGGCCGTCAAGCGGGCAGTCCACCCTGAGTACAGCGCTGACGGCAGCGAAGTGTGGATTTCGCTGTGGGGTGGCAAGACCGACCGGTCGGCCATTGTGGTCTATGACGACAAGACCTTGGCGCTGAAGAAGGTGATCACCGACCCGAAGATGATCACCCCCACCGGCAAGTTCAACGTCTACAACACCCAGCACGACATCTACTGATAGCAGGCTTGTCACCAGCACAGTGACCCACAGCCCTGCGGCTGTGGGTTCTGGGTGACGCTTTTTGACCTTGCGGAAATTAATCATGGCATCAAGAATCAAGCAGTTGTGGACGGCCCTCAGACTGCCCAGCGCCAAACATTCGATGTTTGGCTTGCTGACGGTGGGTTTTCTGACCGGGGTGTTTTTCTGGGGCGGCTTCAACACCGCGCTCGAAGCCACCAACACCATGGAGTTCTGCATTTCATGCCATGAGATGCGTGACAACGTCTATCAGGAGTACAAAAAGACCATCCACTACACCAATCGCACCGGTGTGCGGGCGGTGTGTTCGGACTGCCATGTTCCCAAGGACTGGACGCACAAGATGGTGCGCAAGGTTCAGGCCAGCGCCGAGGTGTGGGGCAAGCTGATGGGCACCATCGACACCAGAGAAAAATTTGAGGCCAACCGCCTGCGCCTGGCCGAGCACGAGTGGGCACGGATGAAAGCCAATGACTCGCGTGAATGTCGCAACTGCCACAGCTTTGACGGCATGGACACCGAAAAGCAGAAGGTCCGTGGTGCCAAGATGCACAAGATTGCCCAAGACGACAAACAAACCTGTATCGACTGCCATAAAGGCATTGCGCATCAAAAACCCAAAGGCATGAAAGAAGAAGACGAGTAACTGCTGCCCGCACCGTCAAGTGCCCAGAAACCGACATAAAGAAGGAAATCGACAATGAAGAGCTTGAAGAACAAAGCTGTGCTTACCGGGTCCATGCTGGTCGTGGTCTCACAGTACGCCATGGCGGCACCGGACTGGACCAAGGTGCCAAAACGCGATGTGCATGTCTTTCACGCGGGTGTGACCCCAATCGAGTGGGTCAGCAAAAAATCCAATCACAGTGGTACCGCCGGCATGAAGAAGGGTGAATCCTGTGCCGGCTGCCACGAGGAGAAGGGCACGCTCAACCTCAACTTCAAGCGTCTGGCTGACAAGGAACTGGAGCCTGTGGGTGCACCTTCGACCATGATTTACCCGGTCAGTTTCCAATCCGCACACGACGACGCCAGCCTGTATATCCGCCTGACCTTCAAAGCGCCTTCGGGAAGCGCCAACAAGGCCGACAAGGACAACGAAGTCAAGGCCACGGTGATGTTCCCGGACGCCTCGGTGCCTAATGCCGCCCAAGAGGGGTGCTGGGCCACCTGCCATCAGGACGCCCGCACCATGCCAGGTGCGGACGACAAAAAAACCAAGTACGCCGCAGCAGGCAGCTACGAGCTGATGCAGTGGCGCAGCGCCAAAGGCGCCAAGGCGGCGGATGGTTCGGTATCCAGTGCGCGCAAAATGGAAGGCGGTGCCTTGGTCGCCAAGGCTGAGGGTAGCAAGACCGGCGATGTGTACACGGTGACTTTTAGCCGCAAGTACCCGGGTGCCGGTAAAACCATTCCGTTTGGACTGGCCATCCATGCTGACCACGCCAGCGGGCGTTTCCACCATGTTTCTCTCGGTTACGCGCTAGAGATGGCCACTAATGGTGAGGTGAAGTTCATCAAGCAATGAGAGCCGCACTGTTGCTGGCAAGCTGGCTGACCTTACACAGCTTCGCCTTCGCGCAGTCGCAGGATCTTTCAGTGGTGCCTGGCAAGCTTGCATTGCCAGAAGTCAGTTTGCAGGTGCAGCACGATGTCCCCACACTAGTGGGCGTGCAGCGTGCTGGCTTGCGTCCGGAGGTGCATCGCTTGCCAGACGGTCGGCATGCACTGATGACAACCCATGACGCCTGGATTTTGCGGGTGGATTTGGAGCATGCTCAAGTGGTGGCGCAGGTTCGGGCTGGTGAGTCACTGAGTGGCGCGGCCTTGTCGGATACCAAGTCGGGTCTGCCCACCGTGTTGGCTGTGGCGTCCTACGCGCCACACAGCCTGGTCTTTGTGGACGAACACCTTCGGTTGCTGAAGCACCTGCCAATCACTGCGCGCACAGGCCAGCAGACGTCTGCCGCGAAAACCCTGCTGACGGCCACCGCGCGCGACAGTTTTGTGGTGAGTCTGGCGGATCTGCCTGAACTGTGGGAGATCAGCTACCGACCTACTGCCCCCGAGATTGCACAGGGCATGGTGCATGATTTTCAATACCGTGAGGGGAGTTTTGTGCCAGGCTACCTGAACCCTAGGCGCATCGCACTGGAATCACCAGCCGTTGATCTGTGTCTGTCGGGTGACGGTCATGAAGTTCTGAGTCTGCATGATGGTGCGGGCTTGACCTCGCCAGAGGGCGGGCGTCGGGTCAGTGTGACGCATCTCGATGTTGGGCGGAAGATTGCCGAGATGACGCTGCCTGCAGGGTGGCGGTTGGCTCAATTGGTCCAAATAAATTAGTCGCCCCTTAACCGTGAAGCTAAAAGTAAGAATTTGGCTGTTACTGGGTACGCTTACCGGGGCAATGTTGACCGTTGACCTCGCGGTCACACACACCAAATTAGAGGTCGAGATTAACTCTGCTACAGAGTACGAAGCCCGCACGGTGTATGGGTTCATGATGGCCACCCGCCGAATTTACCAACAGCAGTTTGTTGACAGCAAGCTGCCGATCAACGTCGATACCATTGGTTTTTTGCCGGCGCACTCGTTTTCACGCATTTCAAAAGACTTTGCTAACTGGAACCAAAATGGCATTGTGTTCAACAATGTCACTGACATTGCCCGTAACCCGGTCAATCAGGCAGACCGCTTTGAGCTTGAAGATATGGCGTTTTTTCGTAGTCAACCCGCTGCGAAGGAGCGTATGCGCAAAATAGTGAGTGACCAGGGCGTAGGCTACTTGCTATACACGGCACCTATCTTGATTGAGTCAGCCTGTCTGTTATGCCACGGCCAACGGGCCGTCGCTCCCGCCAGTATCCGCGACGCCTATGCTACCGGCTACGACTACAAGGTGGGGGACCTGCGCGGTGTGGTAAGCATCCGAGTTCCGACAGCCACATATGATGCCCGTTTATTTCGCGTGTGGAGTGGGCAACTAGTCAAGAGCCTTTTGAGTTATTTACTCCTTTTCTTGGTGATTGGTTTTCTACTTGATCGCTTGGTGACCCGGCGGCTGGTACGCCTACAGCGAGCAGCCAATCGGATCACAGAGGGACACTATGACACGCGGTTGCCAACCAGAGAAGGAAACGCAAGCGATGAAATTCATCAGCTGGCTCACACCTTCAATGATATGGCGACAGCGATTGAAACCCGCGACCAGTCCCTTAACAAACTGCTGCAAGCGGTCGAGCAAAGTCCCGAGAGTGTGATCATCACTGATGTTCATGGGACCATTGAATACGTCAATGCGACGCTGGTCAACAAGTCAGGTTTTAGTCGCGAAGACTTGCTGGGCAGTCGGGCACAGGTGTTTCAACGCAGTGAGGGTACTGGCGAGCAAGACCCGCTGCACCCCCTTTGGGAGGCGCTCGATCAAGGGCAGTGGTGGCAGGGTGAACTTCACTGCATGCACAAAGATGGCAGTCAACACCCCGAACTGGTCAGTGTATCGCCGGTGCGCAATCGCGATGGGAAGATCAGCCATTATTTGATGGTTCGCCAGGACCTGACCGAGAAAAAGCGCACCGAAGCACAAATCCAGCACATGGCTTACTTTGATGCCTTGACTGGCTTACCCAACCACACCCTGCTGATGGACCGATTGGCGCAGGCTGCCAATGTGGGACGGCGCATGGGGCATCAGGCGGCCTTGCTGATTGTCAATGTTGATCGCTTCAAATACGTCAACGATGCGCGCGGCCATGCCATGGGCAACCAGCTGCTCAAGGCGGTGGCGCAGCGGCTGCAATCCTCCTTGCGCGACGGAGACACGCTGGCGCGCATGGCGGCAGACGAATTTGCCGTGCTGCTGCCTGACCTGACCCACGACGACGAGCACGCCAGCCGCCACACCTTGTCGGTGGCAGAGAAAATTCACGAAACCCTGCGCGCACCGCTGGCGGCTCAGGGCGAGCTGACAACGGTCACGGTCAGCATTGGCATTTGTTTGTTTCCGGTGCAAAGCGCGCGTGATGTAGAAGAAAGCCCGGACGACATCTTGTTGCGTGCCGACAACGCCCTGCACCGTGCCAAAGAGGCTGGGGGCAATCAGACCGCCTTGTTTGCCTCTGACATGGCAGAACTGGCCCAGCGCCGCTTTGCGCTGGAGCGTGAGCTGCGTTTGGCCATCCCTGCCGGTGAGCTGCGCCTGTATTTGCAACCCCAGTGGCACGCTCAGGGCGCCCTGGCCGGTGCCGAGGTGCTTGTGCGCTGGCAACATCCGGTGCACGGGTTGATTTCACCGGCTGTCTTCATCCCGGTAGCAGAAGCATCTGACCTGATTGTGGATGTGGGCGTGTGGGTGTTTACTCAGGCTTGTCAGCTGCTGGCGCAGCAAGCCACCGCGTCGTATCCACTACGGCTGTCGGTCAACCTGAGCCCACGCCATTTTCGAAAAGCCGACTTTGTTTTCTGGCTGCAAAAGTTGATGGCGGACATTGGTGTCAACCCGACCCAACTGATGTTGGAGGTGACAGAAGGACTGATGATTGACAACTTTAACGATGTGGTCACCAAAATGCAGCAGCTGACCGCCATGGGGCTGCGGTTTTCGCTCGATGACTTTGGCACCGGCTACTCTTCTTTGGGTTACTTGAAGCGCTTGCCGATTCACGAGCTCAAAATTGATAAGAGCTTTGTCCAGGATGCGCCGCACAACTCAGACGATGCCATGTTGGTCGAGACTGTGCTTGAAGTCGCCCGCCGCATGCACTTGGAGGTAGTGGCAGAAGGCATTGAAACCCAGGAACAGGCCAACTTCTTGAACAGCCGGGCGCACTTGGTGCACCAAGGCTACCTGTATGGCCGGCCCGAGCCCGCCGCTGTGTGGTTGGCCCGCTGGGCCAAAACAGGGACTATGAGGCAATTGCAGGACAGTCCCAAATGAAAAAACTATGACGAACAGAGTTTGCTATACACATCCGAGTCTATCGCGGCGGCTATCTCTCAAGGTATCCACAGGCACTGTCTTGTCTGTTAGTCAGGTCGTTTTGATCGGTTCTTTGTGGTTCGGTCTTAACGGATCTTGCGGTGCCCAGGATTTGGCACGGGGTAAAGAAATCAACGCGACCTGTGCGGGTTGCCACGGTGATCTGGGGCAAGGCGGCAAGCGCGGGGAATACCCAAGAATCAGCGGGCAACGCGTTGGCTACCTGGTCACTCAGCTTCAAGCATTTCGTGACCGCACACGCCTGAATTTGCCCATGTTTCCCTACACCCAGGAGCGTGAGCTCTCCGAGCAAGACATCGCCGATGTGTCTGCCTATCTCGCGTCAGTCGAGTTACCCACCGAATGGCCCAAGTTCTCGCCCGGCGATGATGCGTTGACGCGCTTGGCTGCCATGGAGAAAGTCATGATCATTGCGCGTGCACCGGGCGATGTGGACAAAGGTGGACGCATCTACGGGCAAGAATGCGCCTTGTGCCACGGCGAGGACGGACGTGGCAAACGCAAGTTTCCCCGCCTGGTGGGGCAGTACAGCAATTACCTGCTCAAACAGATGGAGGCTTACCGCAAAGGCGAGCGCCCCCATGATGAAGAGGGCATGACAGGCGCGTTGATACCACTCAAAGCCACTGACTTGCAGGACATTCTGGCCTATCTGACAACGCTGCAAACCGTCGTCAAGCCATGAGGTACATCATTTTGCTGGCCTCGTGGGTGCTGCTTGGCTCACCTGGTCACACCACCGAAACCCAGACCCTGCCGACCATCAGCTTGTATGCGCCCAGTCAATGTCAGCCATGCGCAGATTGGGCCGCGCAATTGGCGGCTGCCGGGTACATGCTTGATTGGCAGGAGAAAGAGCCTCCCGCACTGCGCAAGATCGAGCGCTGGCTGAATGTCCCTTCCGGCTACGAATCGCTGCACGTTGCGCGCGTCAAAGGCTACTTTCTTGCGGGGCCGATTCCCATGCACGCCATTCAATGTCTGATCACCGAGAAGCCTTCAGCGCGGGGTCTGGTCCGGGCCGAAGGTGGAAGCATCCACCTGGTCGGGCATGACGGGCGGGTCGTAGCAACCCCCTGGCCTTGAAGGTTCGCCCAATTCGTCTCGCACCGGTACCCGCCAAATGAAGTAACCAAGAATCGCAGCAATCACAAGCAACAAGCCACGATGCCAATGCGCGGGAACCATCCAGATCGAGGCTCCAAACGACAGGACCATGACCAAGCCCGCCCAGCGCTTGGTCTTGCGTTTCATGGCGCCATGAGTGCGCCAGTCGTCCAGGATCGGACCCAGCAGGCGATGACGCAACATGGCCTGGTAAACGCGCTCAGAGCTTCTGGCAAAACAGGCCGCTGCGAGTAGCACAAAGGGCGTCGTGGGCAGAAGGGGCAGCACCAGGCCAATGGCGCCGGCCAACAAGGCCACAACACCCGCCAGAAAGTAAAGGCTACGCACGAGCTTCGCCGATTTGACCAAAATGCCTCCGTTGTGATTGCTGCAGGCCAATGGTAAGGGCAAGTCCCCGCACACAAATT
>NZ_JAGPBB010000176.1 GCF_018063565.1 Rhodoferax sp. | reverse complement strand
CCGAAGGTGCCATGAAGGGTGTGCTGGGTTACACCGACGAAAAGGTGGTGGCCACCGATTTCCGTGGCGAAACCCGCACCAGCGTGTTTGATGCCGACGCCAGCATTGCGCTGGACGGCACCTTTGTGAAGCTGGTCGCCTGGTACGACAACGAGTGGGGCTATTCCAACAAGTGCCTGGAAATGGTGCGCGTTGTCGCCAAATAACCTTCGACTGCGCATCTTGACGAGCCCATGCCCATTGGCGTGGGCTTTTTCGTTTGTGGGGTCAACCATGCGGCATCGGCTATGCTTTGCACCCACCCCAATCCGACCTGTCGCACCATGAGCCTGCTGTTCTCGCCCCTGCACTTGCCATCACCCCGAGGCGGTGTGACACTGCCCAACCGCATCGTGGTGGCACCGATGTGCCAGTATCAGGCGCAACAGGGTTGTGCCAATGACTGGCATTTGATGCATTGGGGCCAGCTGCTCAACAGTGGCGCGGCGATGGTGACCATCGAGGCGACGGCCGTGTTACCCGAGGGGCGTATCACCCCGCATTGCCTGGGACTGTGGGACGACGCAACGGAAGCGGCACTGACCGACCAGCTACGACGCGCTCGGGCGCTGGCACCGGCCACGGCGGTGTGTCTGCAACTGGCCCATGCCGGGCGCAAGGGTTCCAGCGCGGTCCCCTGGCAAGGTGGCCGTTTGCTGTCAGCGGCCGAGGGTGGCTGGCTCACTGTGGGGCCATCCGCACTCCCGCACTTGCCCAATGAAACGCCGCCCAGGTCACTGGAATTGCCCGATCTGGCGCATATCCGCGACGCCTTTGCAAGCGCGGCGCGGCGCGCCCGGCGCATGGGCGTGGACGCCATTGAGCTGCATGGTGCCCACGGCTACCTGCTGCATCAGTTTTTGTCGCCATTGGCCAACCAGCGCCACGATGCCTATGGTGGCACGCTGGAGAACCGCATGCGTTTTGTGCTCGAGGTGTTTACCGCGGTGCGCGCCGAGTTTGACGGTGTGCTGGGTGTGCGTCTGTCGGCCTCGGACTGGGTCGAGGGCGCCTGGGATCTGGCGCAGAGTGAGGTGTTGTGCCAGCGCCTCAAGTCTCACGGTTGCGACTTCATCCATGTCTCTTCCGGCGGTGTTTCACCGCTGCAAAAAATTGCGCTTGGTGCGGGCTATCAGGTGCCATTTGCGCGTGCGATTCGTGCCAGCAGTGGCATGGTGACCACGGCGGTAGGCTTGATCACCGAGCCGCAGCAGGCGCAAGCGATCTTGCAAGCGGGCGATGCTGACCTGATCGCGCTGGCGCGTGCCGTGTTGTACCAGCCGCGCTGGGGCTGGCAAGCGGCCGCCGAACTGGGGGGTACGGTGGCGGCCAGCCCGCCTTATTGGCGCTGCCTGCCACGCCAGGCACAAGCGGCTTTTGGAAACGTTTCGACGGCGCAGCGTTAGGCGACGTCGCGAACCATGCAAGGCCTGCACCTCACTGCCGATCTGCACCAGTGCGTGTGCGACGTGCGCTGGCTGGTAGATGCTGCCCTGTTGGGCGCGCGCTGTGCTGAGGCAGTGTCAAGACATGGCCTCCAGTCGGTGGCCCAGTTGTTTCATACCTTTCCCGACACTGCGCACGGCCCGGGCGGCGTCACGGCGACGGTGTTGCTGGCTGAGTCACACCTGTGCGTGCACACATGGCCTGAACAACGCGCTGTCACCTTGGATGTGTATGTTTGTAATTTTGATAGCGATCAAACATTGAAGGCAAAGGGCTTGATGGCAGAATTGATAAAAATCTTCCAACCCGGCCGGGCGGAAACTCATCAGCTTGAGCGTGGGGCTATCTCTCCCCGATTTCAATTCGGAGACAATCAAGCGCACTCTGCCCTGTTCAATCGTCCGCTGGATACTACTGATCCATTGAGGAAATCCCATGAGCCTGAGTCTTGACTTCACCCGCAAACCGGTCATCCTGGTGGTCGACGATACGCCAGACAACCTGTCGCTGATGGCCGGTCTGCTGAAAGACCTTTACAAGGTGAAAGTGGCCAACCATGGCGAGAAGGCCCTCAGCATCGTACGCGGCGACAGCCCGCCCGACCTGATTTTGCTCGACATCATGATGCCTGGCCTGTCAGGCTACGAGGTCTGCAAAATCCTCAAGGATGACCCTGCCACGCGCTACATTCCGGTCATCTTCCTGACCGCCATGATTGGCACCGAAGACGAAAAAAAGGGCCTGGAGCTCGGCGCGGCAGACTTCATCACCAAACCGGTCAACCCACCGATTGTGCTGGCCCGGGTGGCGACTCAATTACAAAACAAGGCAGCGGCCGACTTCTTGAAGGATCAGAACGCTTACCTTGACGCTGAAGTGACCCGCCGTGGTCGCGAACTGGCGGCCATCCAGGATGTGACCATTCTGGCCATGGCCTCGTTGGCCGAAACACGCGACAACGACACTGGCAACCACATCCGGCGTACCCAGCACTACCTGAAGATCCTTGCCGAACATCTGAAGGATCATCCACGCTTCAGGCTGTTTCTTGATGAACGCACGATTGACCTGCTTTTTAAGTCGGCCCCTTTGCATGACATTGGCAAGGTAGGTATCCCCGACCGCATTTTGCTCAAGCCCGGGCGGTTCGAACCGCATGAAATGGAGATCATGAAAACCCACTGTGCCCTGGGGCGTGACGCTATCCAGCATGCCGAGGACCAGCTAGGTCTGGAGGTGGAATTTTTGAAGTACGCCAAGGAAATCGCCTATGGTCATCAGGAAAAATGGGACGGCAGTGGCTACCCGCAAGGGCTGGCGGGCGATGCCATACCGATTTCGGCGCGCCTGATGGCGGTGGCTGACGTTTATGACGCGCTGATCAGCCGCCGGGTCTACAAAGAAGGCATGCCGCATGCCAAGGCCGTGGGCATCATTGTTGAGGGCAGGGGCAACCACTTTGACCCGGACATTGTTGATGCGTTTGTGCGACTGGCGGAGCAATTTCACGCGGTGGCACAGCGGTACGCTGACTCTGACGACGAACTGGCGCACAAAGCGGCTACGCTCAAGGTGATCACTGGTTAGGGTCAATCACGTCAGCCAGTTCGTCCGTTTTGCCCTGGGTAAAAGAAAGCTCTACCCGCAACCTCAAACATGCAGCTTCGCTGGGTCAAACACCATGAACGACATCAGTACGTCTCCCACAGATTCCAACGCAGCTGATTTGCAACGCAGTAA
>NZ_JAGPBB010000033.1 GCF_018063565.1 Rhodoferax sp. | reverse complement strand
AAGGCGTGACACTGTCGAGCCGCCAGTTGGCGCGCTTTGAACCGGTGGACTTTGATCCGGACAGCATCTCGCTGGTCGAAGCCACCGCCAAGCGTCTCGGATTGCGTGTGAAACGCATGCCCAGCGGCGCCGGCCACGACGCCCAGATGCTGGCCCGCGTCTGCCCGACCGCGATGATCTTTGTACCGAGTGCCGGTGGTATCAGCCACAACATGAAGGAATTCACCAGCCCGGCGGACCTGGAGGCCGGTGCCAACGTGCTGCTGCATACCCTGCTGCGCCTGGCTTCGTGAAAGGCTCTGCCCGCTTGAGTAATGCCCAGCTCAGTGACGCACTGTCGCGCCACCTGAGCGACTGACAGAAAGGACTGAACATGAAGTGGTTTTGCCGTTGTGATCAATGTGGCGCGCGCTACGACCTGGTGCCGGGCCGCTATCTATGCGATGTTTGCGCCAAGAAGCAGCAAGCTGATCGACCGCTTGAAGGTGTGTTGGAGCTGGCCTGGGAGGGCGAGCCAGATCCAGGCATCATTCCGCTGCCAGTAGAGCCGCAGTGGTTCCCCCCGATTCCGGTTGGCAACACGCCCTTGTGGGCGCCGCAGCGCTTGCGCGAGCAATATGATGCCCCCCATTTGTGGATCAAAGACGATACCTGCAACCCGTCGGGTTCGTTCAAGGACCGCGCTTCGTGGCTGGTGGCAGCGTTTGCATGCCAGCACGGCGTTCAGGAAATCGTGCTGGCATCCACCGGCAACGCCGCATCGAGCATGGCGGCGGTCGGTGCCGCTGCCGGCCTGAACATCAAGGTCTTTCTGCCGGCAAATGCACCCATTGCCAAGCGCATCCAGGTGCTGCAGTACGGGGCCGAACTGGTGTCGGTCGATGGCAACTACGATCAGGCGTTTGACTTGTCGCGCGAATATTCCGATCGCACCGGCGCCCTGTCGCGCAACACCGCCTATAACCCCTTGACCATTGAAGGGAAGAAAACGGTTTCCTTCGAAATCATCGACGATCTGGCACGGGCGGGGGCCAGCGCACCAGACCATGTTTTTGTTCCGGTCGGTGACGGCGTGATCATTGCTGGGGTCTATCGGGGCTTCGAGAACCTGCTTGAACTTGGCCGCATCACCAAAATACCCACGATCTGGGCTTGCCAGGCGCAGGGCTCAAGCGCCATCGCACGTGCCTTGACGACACCACACGCCGAAGGCGACCCCTTCGGCCCGCCCCGTTCATCACAAACCCTGGCCGACTCGATCGCCGTGGATGTACCGCGCAACGGCTTGCATGCCTTGTCCAAACTGAAGAAACATGGCGGCAAAGCCGTCGTCGTTTCTGACGATGAAATTCTTGCTGCCCAGAAGACGCTTGCCAGCGGCTCCGGGCTGTTTGCCGAACCATCCTCCTGCACGGCGTTTGCCGGCTGGATCAAGGTTCAGGCCAGCTTGGCGCGCGAGGAAAGTTGCCTGTTGCTGATTACCGGAAACGGCCTGAAAGACATCAAGGCGGCCGCACAAGGCCTCGGATTGACCCTTTGAAACATAACGGAGAAACACCATGATCGACCTGAACATCAACCCCGTCCAACGCAAAAAGAACATCCAGCGTTGCCGCGAGAATGGCATCTTGCTGCCCACCTATGCACAAATGCGCGACCCGGCGCTGATTCCCGATGCCATCAAACAAGAGCTGGCGAGCATCGGCCTGTGGGATGTGCATGTGCGCAACCTGTTTCGCATCAACTGGCACAACGAACCGACTGACAAGGGTGGTAATTTCGGCGGTGTCAATTTCATCGAACTGCCGCGTACCATCACCGGCACCAAGGCGCGCATTGTCGGCATCGTTGGCAAGTGGTTCCCGACCGGCGCGCACAAAGTCGGCCCGGCCATTTCGTGCCTGCTGCCCGAACTGGTCACCGGCCGTTTCGACCCAACAACCCAGAAAGCGGTTTGGCCCAGCACCGGCAACTATTGTCGCGGCGGGGCCTACATTTCCCGGCTGTTGACATGCCCCTCGGTCGCCATTCTGCCGGCGGGGATGTCGCAGGAGCGCTTTGACTGGCTGCGCACGATGGCCGAAGAAGTCATCGCCACGCCGGGCTGCGAATCCAACGTGAAGGAAATTTTTGACAAGTGCATCGAGCTGGAGCGCACCCGCCCCGAGGCCATCATCTTCAACCAGTTTGACCAGTTGCCCAACTCTCTGTGGCACTACAACGTGACCGGCCCGGCAATGGCCGAAGTGTTCAAACAGATCGCCCGCCCCGGCGATGTGGTGGCCGGCGCGGTGCTTTCGTCGGGCTCAGCTGGCACCATGGCGGCGGGCTCTTACCTGCGCGACAACTTTGCTGGCGCAAAAGTTGGTGTGGCCGAAGCCCTTCAATGCCCGACCATTCTGGAGAACGGCTTTGGTGACCACCGCATCGAGGGCATCGGCGACAAGCATATTCCCTGGATTCACAACCTGCGCGACACCGACACAGCCATCGGTGTCGATGACGAGCTGCCGATCCGTTTCATCCGGCTGTTCAACGAGCCCGCCGGTCAAAAATTACTGGCTGAAAACGGGGTCAGCCAAGAGGTCCTCGACAAACTGGAATGGATGGGGATTTCGAGCATCGGCAACATGATTGGTGCCATCAAGTTCGCCAAGTACTATGAGCTGGGCGAGAACGATGTGGTGTTCACCGTGTTCACCGATTCGATGGCGATGTACCAGAGCCGCCTGACCGAACTCACCGCCGAGCGGGGTGTTTACGACCAGCGCCAGGCTGACCGTGACTACGACCGGCTGTCAGGAATCTCGCTGGATTACGTGATGGAGCTGTCACACGTTGACAAGCGGCGTGTGCATCAGCTCAAGTATTTCTCGTGGGTCGAGCAACTTGGAAAAACGGTCGAAGAATTGCGTGCCCAGTGGGATGACCACCGCAATTACTGGGGCTGCTTGCGCACCCAGTGCGCCGATCTTGACAAGATGATTGAAGACTTCAACGCCGAAGTGCTGGCCGGTTGACCAGCTCAATCCTGCATTGCCAGATTTAAAAACGGATTCACGATGCGCAGGGTGCCGTCAATCCGTTGCTTGTGTTGCAGGTCATCACTGAAGGCCACGGTGGCACCACTCTGCAGTGCACTGGACAGGATCAGGCAGTCATAAAGGCCATAGCCAGTGCTGGTCTGCAAGGCCAAGGCCGCGTCGATGAACGGTTGGCATTCGTCAGCGGTGAGACGCTTGGCAAATTTGCGCGTGGCCACGTTGGCAAATTCCTGAATCACCTGGTAAATGTTCGCCCGGCATCCACCTGCCCAAGTTGTTGCATGACGGCCCGAAAGCGCAACACGGCAGCGTCGTTGTGTGAACCGGCACAGCTTGCCAGCCATTTGCGAAGGTCCACATTCAGCGTGCTGAGTGCCGCCGTGGCTTTCTTTCGCGCTTGGCCAATGAGCTGATCGTCTGCGGTCAGGGTGATGTTGCGTAGCATGGGCTGAAACTGGTGTGCACTATGCGTCGCAGTGCACACGGGTTCACCAACATGCGTGGCGCACTCTGCCAGCGATAAATCATCACAAAATTCATAGCTGTCATCGCATATGTAGAAAAGGCTGGAGACCAATTTATCATGTAAATACTGGCGTAGCTCTTAGAATCAGTCATCTTCCTGGAACAAGCCCATGCCCACACTTCATATTTCCAGTCAGTTCGATGCCGGTGCCATTCAGGTGCAGAGCCTGACTGACCCGCTAAACATCCAGCTCAATATCCGCCCCGACAACGCCAGCGAATTTGCCCAATGGTTTTGCTTTTGCCTGCACTGCGCCGCAGGCGAGCCGGTGTGTCTGAACTTCATGAACGCCGGGCAGTGCACCTACCCCAAGGGCTGGGAGGGTTACCGCATGGCGTGCAGCTACGACCACCAGAACTGGTTTCGCCTGAGCACCGACTTTGACGGCCAGGTGATGCGCGTGGCCTTTACGCCGCAAAGCAACTGTGTTTATCTGGCTTACTTTGAGCCGTATTCATACGAGCGTCATCTGGATTTGCTGGGTTCGGCCGCCAGCTCACCACATGGTGCGCTGGAACACCTGGGCAGCACGCTTGACGGGCGCGATATGAGCCTGCTGCACGTCACCGATGCGCAAAGTGCCACACTGTTGCCGGAGAAAAAAAAGGTCTGGCTGATTGCCCGTCAGCATCCCGGCGAGTCGATGGCCGAATGGTTTGCCGAGGGTTTTCTGGAGCGCCTGCTCGACGATGCCGACCCGGTGTCGCGCGTGCTGCTCGACAAATGCCAGTTTTATGTGGTGCCCAACATGAACCCTGATGGCGCGGTGCGTGGCAACCTGCGCACCAACGCGGCGGGAGCCAACCTGAACCGCGAGTGGGCCACACCCATTCTGGCCCGGTCGCCCGAGGTGTTCTGGGTGCGCAAGAAAATGCTCGAAGCCGGGGTGGACCTGTTTCTGGACGTGCACGGCGACGAAGGCTTGCCCTACAACTTTGTCGCCGGCACCGAAGAAACCCCCGGCTTCAACCCGCGCATTCAGGCGCTGCAAGAAGCGTTCAAAACCAGCTGGCTGGCTGCCAGTCCGGACTTCCAGACGACCTATGGTTACCCGCGCGGAAAAAATGGTGCGGTCAATATGACGCTGGCCACCAACTGGGTCGGCCAGCAGTTTGCCTGCCTGGCTTTTACCATTGAGATGCCGTTCAAGGACAACGCCAATCTGCCCGATCCGCAGGTCGGCTGGAACGGCGAACGCTCCAAGCGGCTCGGTGCCAGCGTGCTGCAGCCGTTACTGGATTGGGCTCGGGCTGGTACTTAATGTGAAATACACCGTTTCGTGCTGATCTTGTCAAAGCGGCGGTGCGATGAAAAGCCCTTCGACCAGGTTCAGGGCGAACGGTTTCATGAGTTGGTAGCGGTCGCTGGCGGTTCGGCAGTTTCGTCCTGGTTCGCCTCCACATCGCTGGGCAGCAGCTGGATCGTGGCACGTAGACCCGGCACCGCCCGCATCAAGGCCTGCTCGACGTTACCCCTGACCTGGGCGGCTTGCCCCAGCGTCCAGTTGGCCGGCATGTGCATGTGAAGGTCAACAAAGCGGCGTTGCCCTGAGCGACGGGTGATGACATGGTCAAAGCGAATGGTTGGCTGATCAAAACTGGCCAACACCATGTCAATATCGCGCTGCACATCGGGTTCAACCGCCTGATCCATCAAACCCTGCGATGAGCGCCACATCAGGTGGCCGCCTTCCCACAGAATATTCAGCGCCACGCCAATGGCGGCAAGCGCATCCAGCCACAGCCAGCCGGTCAGGGCCATGCCGGTAAGCCCCAGCACCACGCCCACCGAGGTCCAGACATCGGTCACCAAATGGCGGGCATCAGCCTCCACCGCGATGGACCGGTGTCTTTTGGCAACGCCAAACATCACCCAGGCCAGCAAACCATTCAGCGCAGAACTTAACACGGACAGGGCCAGCCCCCAGCCCAGCTCTTGCAGCGGCTGCGGCTGCAGCAGTCGCGAAACGGCAGCCCAGATGATGCCGATCGATACGCCAACGATCAATATCCCTTCGAAACCCGACGAAAAATACTCGGCCTTGTTGTGGCCATAGGGGTGCTCCTGATCCGCGGGGCGTTGCGCGATGGTCACCATCATCAAGGCGAAGATGGCGCTGGCAAGGTTCACGAACGATTCCATCGCATCTGACAGCAAGCCGACTGAGCCGGTGACGTACCAAGCCAGGGTCTTGAGGGTGATGGTCGTCGCCGCCACGCCGATCGACACCTTGAGCAAGTGCTGCGGTGTCAGGTACCGGGTGGGCAACAGGGAAATCATCGGGGGAATGTCGATCAGTGGTCTTGCGGTGTTGGGTTAGTCATTGTCACGCTTGCCACGACCTTCATTGCGGCCCTTGATGTCGTGCTCATCGGCGCTGCGATGGCACTCCACACAATTGTCAAACTTGCTGATGCCTTCCTTGATGTGCTTGCGCCGGATGTTGTCGGGCGTGTGCTCGTGGCAGCCGTAGCAGGTGAAACGGCTGTAGTCGTTGCGCACATGACAGGTGACACAGGTTTCGTTGTGGTCGCGGTCGAGTACAAAATATTGGTTGTGGTCAAAGGTGGCGGGGGTCCATTTCTCCTGCGTATGGCACTGCAGGCAGTTGCCGGTAATTTGCTTGTGCAGCGAATCAGTCGGGGTTTTGTGGCAGGTCTGGCATTGATCGCGCGTGGCTTTCTTAAGCAGGTTGTGGTCAAACGAGCGGGCGCGGGCAAAGCGTTTGACACCGGCATGGTCGCTGTGGCAGGCCACGCAGTCCTGGCTGCTCAGCTCCTGGTGGAAGGCGGCCTTGGTGGCTGGCTTGGTTAGCACCCGCCCGTTGGTGGCCAGCAGGCCAATGTCGGCTGGCTTGTGGCAACTGGTGCAACGCAGCGAACTGGCACCGGTCAACGGCGCATGGCAGGCAAAACAGTCGCCCTCCAGCGCCTTGTGGCCGGGAATGAGCTTGCCCGGGCTCACCATCAGCTCGGGGTAGATAAACACCAGCGCCGCCAACAGCCCCAGATTGAAGGCCAGGATGATCTTCAGCCACTTGTTCATACCCAGCCCCAGAACAAAAACACGCTGACGATGTGGCCCAGTGCCAATACCGAAAACACGATAAAGATCGGGATGTGCACCTTGCGCCAGCGCGCCATGGCGTCCAGCGCTACCGCATCCCAGAACACCGCCTGCTCCACCTCGGGTTTTGACAGGCCGCGCAGTTGGAAATGGCTGCGCTGGCCTTGCACATGTCGGCGCGCGCTGTTAAGCAACATCTTGCCCACCAGGCCGCTGATCACGTTGATGCCCATCGCCACCGTGGCCAGCCAGGGAAGGATGGCGTTGAAATGCACGCCGGCGTGGATCAGCACCATCAGCGAGCCCAGCCAGGCGCTGTATTCGTGCAGTTTCAGCAGCATCTTGGGCTCGCCGCTACTCACATACTTGCGCTTGCGCAGAGAGTAATACAGTGACCCGATGATCAGCAGCGTGCCGGGGATGCCCAAATAGCGACCGACCCACACCAGCTTGAACCAATGCAGCAGGTAGTCACCGGCAATGGCTGCCGCAGCCATTGCGCCGAGCAAAAAGGTAAAGGGCAGTACATGACGACGCCAGAGGGATTTTTCCATCTAGAGCTCCAGGGTCACACTGGTTTTGGGTTGGCACACGCACATCAGGCAGCTACCGGGTTCCGGGTCAAAGTCTGGCTTCTGCCGATAGCGCACCTGGCCTGCGGCAATGCGGGTCTGGCAACTGCCGCAGCTACCCGAGCGGCAACCTGAATCCACAGCAATACCATGCGATTCGGCCCAGTCGAGCAAATTGCCCGCGGCGGCGTCCCAAGCGAATTGCTTGCCAGATCTGGCAAGAGTCACCGTGACGACTTGGCCTGTGGCGGAACCCGGTTCATCCTCCATCGCTGAGGTCCCCGCGTTTTTGCGTCTGACGCTGGCCGGGCCAAAGGCTTCAAAATGGATGTGTGCATCCGGCACGCCCCAGTCCTCCAGCGCCGGCACCATGGTTTCCAGCATTTGGGCAGGGCCGCACAGATAGTAGTGGTAGGGCTTGAGCGGCAGCAACCGGCGCAGCAGCGCTACATCCACCCGACCAGGATGCTGATCGTCTTGTCGCGCCACGTCACCCGTAGCGGCTTGGCTCAGGCAAATATGCAGGTGAAAGTTCGGGTGTTGGTCGGCCAATGCCTTCAGGTGCCCATGCGCCATCAGTTCATGGCGGGTGCGCGCCCCATAAAACAGCCAGACCTCGCGCCCGGGCTGGGCGGGCAGGCACCAGTTGAGCATGCTCAGCATGGGTGTGATGCCGATGCCGCCAGCAATCAGCACCACCGGTCCATGGCCAGCGTCAATATGAAAGTGCCCTGCGGGCGCGCGCAGCTGCAGGACGCTGCCCACCTGAACCTGATCATGAAAGAAGTTCGACGAGCGCCCGGGCGCATGGCTGTTTTGGGCGGGCACGCGCTTGATGGACACCCGATAGGCATCTTGACGCGGTGCGTCCGACAGCGAATAGCAGCGCGTTAGCCGCTCGGCGTCACCGTCTGCTGTTGCAATCGCCAGTCGAAAGGTCAAGAACTGACCGGGCCAAAAATGCGGCAAGGGCTGTGCGTCCTGTGGAGCCAGATAAAACGAGCAGATGTCCTGCGCCTCATCTTCAACCACCTTGCGAATCACCTTGAAGTCGCGCAGTCCGCTCCACGCCGCAGGCAGGTTTTCAGATTCAAGCGGGTCGGGCGCCAGCGCAGTCGGTAGCTCGCCACGTTCGACACTCAGGCGCAGGGTCTGGTAGTTCAGCCAGTGGCGTGAAAAAACAATGCCAAGGTAGATCGCCAACTGCAAGAGGATGGCGCCCACAATCCAAAGGAAAAGCTGCAGGGATGTCATGGCAAGCCGTTTCCGGTGTGAAAAATTCCGAAAGGCATGCCCCTTCGCGGTAGACCATTCATCAACGCAAACCTGGCAAGCACCTTGATTTCCTTCCCTTGGAAGAAGCAATAGCTTACTCAAGCGTTCTTAACCCATTCTTAAGGTGACCTGGGTTGGCTCGCAAGACTGGGGGCTGCGCGTCATTGCGACAGGTCTGCAGACTGCGGAAGAAGCCAATCGCATGGGGCGCCATGCGATTGGCGTGGCCGTCATGTCAATAGGCAGGCCACTTGCGAGCCGGGCGTTGTCGTGGTGCGCAGTTCGGGTACGGCATCCGCACACTGTGCCTGCGCTTTGGGGCAGCGGGTGCGAAACACACAGCCTGAAGGCGGATTCATCGGCGACGGCAGGTCGCCTTGCAGCAGTTGCACCACCTTGTTGCGCTCCAGCTCCGGGTCAGGGATCGGAATGGCCGAGAGCAGAGCCTGGGTGTAGGGGTGCCGCGGGTCGGTGTACAGCGCGTGTTTGTCGGCAAACTCCATCGCGCGGCCCAGGTACATCACCATCACGCGGTGGCTGATGTGGCGTACCACCGCAAGGTCATGCGCGATAAAGATCAGTGCCAGGCCAAACTCGGCCTGCAGCTCTTTGAGCAAATTGATGATCTGTGCCTGAATCGATACGTCCAGCGCGGACACCGGCTCGTCGCACACGATCAGCTTGGGCTGCAGAATCAGCGCGCGCGCAATGCCGATGCGTTGGCACTGCCCGCCAGAGAATTCGTGCGGGTAGCGGTTGATCTGCTGCGCCGTCAGGCCCACGCGCCCCATAATGGCGCGCACCCGGGTCATCACAGCGTCGTGACTGAGCTCAGGGTGGTGCGTGCGCAGCGGCTCGGCAATGATTTGCGCCACCGTCATGCGCGGGTCCAGGCTGGCCAACGGGTCCTGGAAGATCATCTGGATGTCTTTGCGCACCGACAGCCAGGCTGATTCAGAAGCCCCCTGCATTTCCTGCCCCATCCAGCGGATGCTGCCGGACTTGGCCGGGTTGAGGTTGAGCAACGCGCGCGCCAGGGTGGATTTGCCACAGCCTGACTCGCCCACCACGCCCAGCGTTTCACCCGCGTACAGGTCAAACGAGATGCCGCCCACGGCTTTGAGGCTGCGCGGTGGGGTCCACGGCCAGGCTTTGGCATCCTTGATGCTGAACTCGACCTTGACGTCGCGCACCGACAGAATGGGTTGGCGGGTATCAGCCATGGGCGGCCTCCTGTTGCACGGCGGCTTGCACCGTGGCGATTTCGCGGTGGCAGGCGCGCAGGTGACCGCTCGGTGCGGCCAGGCTCTGCAGCGGTGCCAGTGTGCTGTGGCATCGCGCATCGGCCAAGGTGCAGCGCGGGCTGAACGGGCAGCCTTTGGGCAGGCGCGCCATATTGGGTGGTGCACCGGGAATGGCCAGCAGCGACGCGTCATCGCGGTCCATGCGCGGCACGGCTTTGAGCAGGCCCAGCGTGTACGGGTGGGTGGCGTTCTTGAAGAGTTGCTGCGCGTTGCCCTGCTCCATCACACGCCCGCCGTACATCACCACCACCTGGTCGCACAGCCCGGCCACCACGCCCAGATCGTGTGTGATCAGCACAATGGCGGTGCCAAAGTCCTGCTGCAGGTCGCGCAGCAGCAGCAGCATTTGTGCCTGCACCGTCACGTCCAGGGCGGTGGTGGGCTCGTCGGCAATCAGCACCTCGGGCTCGCACAGCAGCGCCATGGCAATCATCACGCGCTGGCGCATGCCGCCTGAGAACTCGTGCGGGTACATGTCCACGCGCTTGGCGGCTTCGGGGATACGCACTGCGTCGAGCATGCGCACAGACGCAGCACGCGCCGAGGCGCGGTCTTGCCCCTTGTGCAGTTGCAGCACCTCGGTCATTTGCCGCTCCACCGTCAGGTAGGGGTTGAGCGAGGTCATCGGGTCCTGAAAAATCATCGCCATGCGGTTGCCGCGGATCCGGTTCAGCTCCGGTGCGGGCAGTGTCAGTAGGTTTTGCCCGTGGTACAGCGCATGGCCCGTGGCGCGGCCATTGCGCGCCAGCAAGCCCATCAGCGCCAAGACGGTCTGGCTTTTGCCCGAGCCGCTTTCGCCCACAATGCCCAGCGTTTGCCCCTTGTCCAGGGCAAAACTCAGGCCATTGACGGCATAGACCGTGCCATCCTGGGTCGCAAACTGCACGGCGAGGTCTTTGACTTCAAGCAAGTTCATGGCCAAGCCCTATCGGTCTTTGGGGTCGAGTGCATCGCGCAGCCCGTCGCCAATGTAGTTGAAGCAATACAGCGCGGCTGAGAGCATCAAGCCGGGAAAGATCAAGATCCACGGCGAGATTTCCATCACCTGGGCGCCGTCATGGATCAGCACGCCCCAGCTCGTCATCGGCTCCTGAATGCCAAGCCCCAGGAACGACAGCACCGATTCGGTCAGTATCACCCCCGGTACGGTGACGGTGGTGTAGATCACCACAATGCCCAGCAGGTTGGGCACGATGTGCCCGAAGATGATGCGACGCGTCGGCACGCCAATGGCGCGCGCGGCTTCAACGAACTCTTTGCTTCGAAGCGACAAGGTTTGGCCGCGCACCACGCGAGCCATGTCCATCCATGAAAACACGGTGATGGTGATCACCACCAGGTAAAAGGCACGCCCCAGCAGCGTGACCATCAAGATCGCAATCAGAAGGTAGGGCACGGCGTACATCATGTCCACCACGCGCATCATCACCGCGTCCACCTTGCCACCCATAAAACCGGCCACGGCACCCCAGGCAATGCCCAGGCTGACCGATGAGAGCGTGGCCATCAGCCCGACCATCAGCGACACGCGCCCGCCCATCAGGGTGCGCACCAGCAGGTCGCGCCCGGAGTCGTCGGTGCCAAACAGGTGCCAGTTCTGCAGTGTGGGCGGCTTGCTCATGGCGTCCCAGTCGGCGGAGTCAAACGCGTGCGGTAGCAGCCACGGGCCGACGATGCAGGCCAAGGTGATCAGTGACAGCAGCCCCAGGCTGAATACCGCCGCCCGGTTACGCATAAAGCGCAGGCGCGCCGAGTACCACAGGCTGTGGCCCTGTAGCTCGGGCTCCAGCGCTGCACCAAGGCTGGCCACCAGCGCGTCATCTTTGTTTTTGAACATGTGAATATTGGGTCAAAATCGCCTCTAGCGCTTATGCAATAAACGCTGGTAGCAATACATTCAATAGCGAATCTTGGGGTCCAGCAGCGCGTAGGCCAGGTCGACCAGCAGGTTAAACACCACCGTGACGACCGTCACCAGCACCACCAGACCCAGCACCAGGGTGTAGTCGCGGTTGCTCGCACCCGTCACAATCAGCTTGCCCAGCCCCGGCAGTGAAAACACCGACTCGGTCACCACGGCCGAGGTGATGGAGGAGATCGCCATCGGCCCGATCAGCGACACCACCGGCAGCAGCGCCGGTTTCATGGCGTGGCGCAGCACCAGCGTGCGCATCGGCAAGCCCTTGGCACGTGCGGTGCGGATGAAGTTGCTGCCCAGCACCTCGATCATGCTGCCGCGCATCACCCGGGCGATGGTGGCCACGTTGATGAAGATCAGCAGCGCCATCGGCAGCACCATGTAGCGTGGCGCAAAGTTGTCCCAGCCACCCGCCGGTGCCAGGCCCAGCCACAACGCAAACACCAGAATCAGCAGCGGTCCGATGACGAACGACGGGAACACGCTGCCCACGCTGCTCATCATCATGGTCAGGTAGTCGGCCAGGCTGTTTTGTTTGAGTGCTGCCATGGTGCCAAGCGCCACGCCAATAAAAATCGCCATCAGCAGTGAGCCGCCGCCAATGGCCGCTGAGATCGGCAAGGCTTTGGCCACCAAATCGTTGACGCTCCAGTCTTCGTAGCGAAAAGACGCGCCCAGGTCGCCCTGCAGCAGGCTGCCCAGGTAAAGCAAATACTGTTTCCATAGCGGCTCGTTGAGATGGTACTTGGCCTGCAGGTTGGCCAGCACCGCCTCGGGAATCTTGTGCTCGGTGTCAAACGGGCCGCCGGGGGTCAGGTGCAGCAGCAAATAGCACAGCGTGATGACCGCCAGCAGCGTCGGGATGGTCGCCAGCAGGCGGCGCAGCGCGTAGGTCCACATCAGCAAAACTCCTGTAACAGGTCAGCAGATCAGGTGCTTATGGCATCCGGCCCGCAAAAAACAAACCGCCGACACGTGTGACGGGTCGGCGGCAAGCTTGAGTCAAAGGCTCAATGCTTGATGATGTAGAACTCTTTGGCGCGGTAGCGGTCCATGCTGTTGGTGCTGGTGTAGCCACCCACATAGGCCTTGACCAGACGCGGCTGGGTGTATTGCAGCAGCGGCAGCATCGGGTAGTCGTCCATGATCATCTTGGAGGCTTGGGTCAAGAGCTTCTTGCGCTTGGCCGCATCCAGGCTCTGGTTGCCTTCATCGATGAGCTTTTCTGCCTCACGGTTGCAGTTTTTCTGCGCGTTCTGGTCGGAGTCGCACTGCACCAGCGTCAAAAAGGTGGTGGCATCGTTGTAGTCGGCCACCCAGCCGTTGCGGGCGATCTGGTACTCACCGTCGTTGCGCTTCTTGATCAGCACCTTGAACTCCATGGCATCCAGTTCCACGTCCAGCCCGAGCTTGGTTTTCCACTCGGAGGCTGCAAAAATCGCCATCTTCTTGTGGTATTCACTGGTGTTGTAGCTGAATTTCAGCTTGGTGCCGGGTTTGACACCGGCCTCAAGCAGCAGCTTTTTGGCTTCGGCCACGCGCTTGTCCATCGGCCAGCTGGTCCAGTCGTAGGTGGTGGGCTCGCCGCCCTCGACGCCTTCCACCAGCACGCCATAAGCGGGTTTCTGCCCGTCTGCGGTGACACGCTGCGCCAGGATGTCGCGGTCAATGGCCATCGACAAGGCCTTGCGCACCTTGATGTCCTTGAGTAGCGGGTCGGTGTTGAGGTACGAGTAATAGCGCAGACCCAGCATGGGCGAGTTGTGGATCTCTTTCGGGTACTGTGCCTTGTACTTCTCAAAGGTGCCTGGCGGCAACTGGTACACCATGTCGTTCTCGCCTGACTCAAACAGTTTCACGTCGGCATTGCCGTCTTCGACTGCCAGGTAGGTGAACTTGGTGATCTGCACGTTCTTGGCATCCCAGTAGGTGGGGCTTTTGGCCAAAACGATCTTGGCGTTCACGTCCCAGGTGGCCAGGGTGTAGGCACCATTGCTCACCAGGTTGCCGGGTTTGGTCCAGTCTTTGCCGTTCTTCTCGAGACTGGCTTTGTGGACGGGGCCGAGTTGCAGGTTGGACACCAGCGAGGGCATAAAGCCCACCGGGAACGGGGTTTTCAGCTCCAGCGTGTATTTGTCGAGCGCTTTCACGCCCAATTCTGTCGGCGGTTTCTTGCCTTCAACAATCTCTTTGCCACCCACAAAGAAGATACCAAAGGTGGCGGCGTATTCAGACGCTGTCTTGGGGTCAACAAAGCGGCGCATGCCGTAGATGAAATCTTCTGCCGTCACCGGGTCGCCGTTGGACCACTTGGCGTTTTGCCGCAGCTTGAACACCCAGGTCTTGGCATCGACCTGTTTCCAGCTCTCGGCCACGCCAGGCACCGTGTTGCCAGCGCCGTCTACGGCGGTCAGGCCCTCAAACAGGTCGCGAATGACGTTGTTGGCGGGCACGCCTTCGGCGCGTGCCGGGTCAAGCGTGTCGGGCTCCGAGCCGTTGTTGCGCACCATTTCCTGTTTGGGGTGCAATTGAACGCCGGCAGGGATGGTGGCAGCCAGGGTCAGTCCGGCACAGCCCAGCAGCATGGCGGTCGCCAGCGCGTTTTTGGTGAATTTCATCATCGCATCATTTCCAGGTGGTAGGGATAAAGGCTGGATTCTAAAAGTTTGCATGCTCGTGTTTGTCCGAGTGGTGATGAGGGCCATGAGTGGTCACGAAATCGCTTTCCAAAAAGTAGCGCACCAAGCCTTCTTAATATGGGCTGAAGCCATATTTAGTGGTTGCAGTCAAAACCAGGCAAGTCCTGCAGAATCCATGGCGAAAACAGCGCATTCTGTGTTGTGCTGGTCGCGAGACAAAACAACCTCAAGCGTAATATGCCGCCACAAAGTCCTCAAATGGCTGACCCCGGGCGGCGTCTTCGTCATCGCCTTGAGCCTGCTGTTGCAGCGAGCTCTGCACACTGCTGGCAAAGCGTGCCTGCGTGGCGTCATCGAGTGGCTGGGACTGCAGGGTCTGCGTGTGGGCTTGCGACATCTCGAATGCAAAGTCGAAATAACTGCCATGCTCGCGGATGGCTTCAATCACGCGCGCTGAGGGGGTCAGCTCGGGCTGGTCGATGCGCTGACGCAGTTGCTGCATGGCTTGAGCATAGGCGGTGCTCCCATAGGCCCCGTCGAGCATGGCAGCAAAGGGAGCCATGTCGTCGAACAGTTCATGCGCCAGGGCGCGCAGAGCTTGTTCGCGGTTATGCAGCAGCAGCTGCAGGCCGGGCTGGCGCCCGCGCGTGACCACCCGGTGCTTGTTTTCGTCGTTTTCGCCTTGTTCACGCGCGGTGATGGGTGGGCTGGTGCGCAGCAGACACATCAGCAGCAAGGTGTCGGCAAACAGGCTTTGCTCCGGGGCAATGCCGATGTCGATGAAAGGGTTCAGGTCAAACAGGCGCATCTCCACGTATTGCACGCCGTACCGCTGCAGTGCCAGTGCCGGGCGTTCACCCCGCAGTCCGACGCGTTTGGGACGCATCGGGGCGTAAAACTCGCTTTCGGTTTGCAGCAGGCAGGCGTTGAGCTGCAGCCAGCGATCGCCTTCGCGAATGCCGAGTTCTTGGTAATAGGGGTCAGGGGTGCGGATGGCGGTTTCCAGCGCAGCGGTGTAGGCATCCAGGGAATTGAAGCTCACCGCCAGTTTGTCTTGCGAGTGGTTCTGGTAGCCCAGGTCGCTCATGCGCAGACTGGTGGCGTAAGGTCCGTGCAGCGTGCCGGGGGTGAGTTCAACCAGGTCGCTGGGGTGACCTTGTAAAAAACTTTTGCAAAGCGCCGGTGAAGCACCAAACAGATAGGGCACCAGCCAGCCATATCGCATGAAGTTGCGGATCAGGCCAAAGTAACGCTGGTTCACATAGTCTTGCAAACTCTCGCCACCCGGGCAGATGTCGCGCAGGACGCGCCAGAAGTCGTCGGGCAGCGACCAGTTGTAATGCGCCCCGGCGATGGTCTGCATGGCACGACCGTAGCGCAGGCCCAGGCCCTCGCGGTACACCATCTTGAACTGGGCGTTGTTGGATTTTCCGTAGTCAGCGATGGCAATGTCCGGGTCAGCGCCGATCTTGCATGGCATGGAGCCCGCCCAGAGCAACTCGCCGTTGAGCTGGCGCGCGCTGTAGCGGTGGATGTCGGTCAAAAACTTCAACGGATAAGCCGGGTCAGGCGAAGGGGGGGTGATGAACTCAAGGAGACTTTCGGCGTAATCGGTGGTGATCCAGGGGTGCGTCAGTTTGCTGCCCAGCGCCAGTGGGTGGGGGGTTGTGGCGAGTTGGCCACTAAGGTCCACGCGCAGGCATTCGCGCTCATAACCGCGCTGAATGCCGCGTAGCAAGGCCGCGTTGCCGGGTTGGGAGAACTGGCGGATCTGGTCACAACAGGTGAATTTGAGCATGGTGTCATTGGGTTTTGGGGACAGAGTATGGCATCACGCGCCTGTCACACGGACGTGGAACAATGCCGCCCATGTCTTATCTACCCGACTTCATCGCACCGCAGCGTTTTAACGACCCCGCCGCCGCACTGGCGCAGGCGCAACTGATCTACGATGCCAGCATTGCCCATTTGCGCCAGGCCATGCAGGCCTATGTCGCAGGCGCCGAACTCCCCGGCCATGTGCGCGCCTGTTACCCCTTTGTGCGGGTGCAGACCGACACCGTGGCCCGGCGCGGCTCAGACCAGACAGCGCGTCTGAGTTACGGTTTTGTCGCGGGTGCGGGCCGCTTTGAGACAACGCTGACCCGCCCTGACCTGTACGCCAGCTATTACCTGGCACAGTTCACCCTGCTGCTGGAAAACCACCAGGTCGCGCTGGAAATTGGCACCAGCAACCAGCCGATCCCGGTGCATTTTTCATTTGCCGATAACGAACACATCGAGGGCGAATTGAGCTTTGAGCGGCGCCAGCGCATGCGCGACGTGTTTGACCTGCCCGATCTGACGGCCATGGACGATGGCATAGCCAATGGCACCTACGCACCACATCGGGGTGAGGCTCAGCCGCTGAGCCTGTTCACCGCCACCCGGGTGGACTATTCCTTGCAGCGCCTGCGCCACTACACCGGCACGGCACCTGAGCACTTTCAGAACTTTGTGCTGTTCACCAATTACCAGTTCTATATTGATGAATTTATCGCCTTGGGCCATGCCGAGATGGCGCAGGGAGCCAGTGAATACAGAGCGTTTGTCGAGCCGGGCAACGTGGTAACGACCCGAGGTGTTTCCCCCAATGGCAATCCAACCACCGGCACCCCGCCGCCGCGCCAGCCGCAAATGCCGGCCTACCACCTCAAGCGCGCAGATGGCAGTGGCATCACCATGGTCAACATTGGTGTCGGGCCGGCCAACGCCAAGACGATCACCGACCACATCGCCGTGCTGCGCCCACACGCCTGGATCATGCTGGGTCACTGCGCCGGGCTGCGCACCACGCAGCAACTGGGTGACTATGTGCTGGCGCACGGCTATGTGCGTGAAGACCACGTGCTTGACGAGGAACTTCCGCTGTGGGTGCCGATCCCCGCCCTGGCCGAGATTCAAGTGGCGCTGGAGTCGGCCGTGTCTGAGGTGACACAGCTCAAGGGTGCCGACCTGAAAAGCATCATGCGCACGGGCACCGTGGCATCCACCGACAACCGCAACTGGGAGCTGTTGCCCGACAACGGCCCGCAACGCCGCTTCAGTCAAAGCCGTGCCATCGCACTGGACATGGAAAGTGCCACCATCGCGGCCAACGGTTTTCGCTTTCGGGTGCCCTACGGCACACTGCTGTGTGTGAGCGACAAGCCGCTGCATGGCGAAATCAAGTTGCCCGGCATGGCCAACCACTTTTACCGCGAGCGGGTGGACCAACATTTGCGCATCGGGGTGCGCGCGCTGGAACTGCTGCGCGCGCAAGGCGTTGACCAGCTCCACAGTCGCAAGCTACGCAGTTTTGTGGAGGTGGCGTTTCAGTAGTCGGATTAAATCGTTTGTACCGCCTGTCCATGCGGTACAAACGTCTAACGGGCAAGCCTTTGCAATTCGATGCTGGCACCGCTTGCCTGACTGAAATGGCCACGAATTTCGTCAAACGATTTCAAGCGAATCTCTTCAAAGTCACCCCAGCGCAAGGGCGCTGGGAGGTCACCATAGACCTCTCGCGGGGCATGCAAGCAGGCGTATTGCGCCGCTGGATTGAGCACAAATCGTTGTCCGTCAGGCACGCGAATGGGCGTACCCGCCTCAATGCGCGGATCACGCACAAACCGGTTTGGAAAAATTCGAACGATTTTCTGGCTCACCAGGTCCTGGCTGTAGCAATACAGGTAACCACTCTGACTGGCCTGCACTTCCAGCTGTAGTCCCTTGCGACTGGCAGCACCAGTGCCGACCAGGTTGATTTGAACCACCGCCGATACAGCTGGCGGCTCAGGCATCGGCACGCTCGCCAGCACGGACTCGGATGCGTCAGCGGCAGTGGGTGCTGCGGCAAGTCGACTTTTGCGTGGCAGTGCAGCCAGTGGACCTTTTGCAACCGGCACTGCGATAAACTGCTTGAAGAATGCCAGATCCGGGGGGCCCGCCGGCGGCAAGCCGAGCACCTGGCGGTAGATGGCCATGGCCTGGTTGAAGTGGTCACTTTCCTGCCCGTCAATTGCACCGTCAAAATAGCGCCGCTCGCGCATGCGCTCTTGCAGGAAGCTGCGTAACTCCTGGGCATCCAAGCTCAAAAACCAGTCTTCCATTTCGCGCTGCACCTCAGGGTCTTCGTCGCTGACGTTGACGCATTGCCAGTACGGCAACCGCACCAACTTGCCCAGCAGTTCCACGGCGGCCAATTCCACCATGTTGCGAGCTGCCTGTGCGGTGCCTTCGGAGCGCGAGGCCGAGAACGAAAACACCACATCCAGTCCTGGATTGGTCAATTTGGCCTGGCCGTCGCCAGCGCTGGCATCGCGACTGGCTAGAACCGTGAGGTTCTTGGAAGTAACCCCCGGCAGCAAGGTCATGCCGTCGGTTTCCACCAGCGCGGCATCAAACCCTATCACCGAAAATTTGGTCTCGCTCCCAAAACGCACACCAAACAGCCGTTCGGCCAAGCCCAGACCGACCGACACACCGCGTTTTTCAACGCTGTCGTCAAGCTGGCTGATATTGCCGCGCATGCTGTACTGCGGTACCACCGCAAAGGCAGACTGCTTTTGCGCTTGTTGCAGGAACTGGGTCAGGTTCTGCTGGTCACTGCCAAACACAGACAACCGCACCGCGCGTGAGCGGCGGGTCATGTCTGACACGGCCGAGGTCATCATGTCACGCGTTGAGATGGGCAGTTTTTGCGTGATATCACGAAACTCTTCCATCATCAGTGTGATGTCGCGCACGCCCTGGTTGAACATCAACTCATCCATGCAGCGCAACGCCGGTGTGAAATTGGTGACCGCGCGGCTACTGCGGTCAACCGGATTGACCTTGCTGCGCACCTCCGTCAAGGTCTGCTGGCTCGGGTTGCTGACGCAGGCCGACAGTAGCCCGGTCGAACAAACCAGCCAGACGATTGACTTGCAGGTTGTTGACATGCCCAAATCCTTTCTGGTTGCGACCGCGTTGTTGCCCCGGGCGATACAAAATCTACTCGTTGCGGGTACCAATGCTGCCAAGTTGGGTCTGGTTTTTCAGCTTTTGGCAACGGTCCGGGCCATTTGCCACCAGTTGATTTCGGGCATCTGGTCCGTAGCTCAACTTGCAGTCCAACGCGGGCAACGCTGCCAAAGATGCCAGCCCGGTACCTTGGCACAAATCGCCAAAGTCACCTGCCTCAGCCGCAACACGAGTGCCACCGGGCCCGCACCTGCGCGGACCCACATCGTCCAGCACCCGTTCCGTCTTGGCGCAGCCAACCTTGTTGGCCGCCAAGTTCTGGATGGTGAAGCCGCTGCCTTCGCAGAAGGCGACTTCTCGGGCTTGGACGGCATTGACGAGGACCAATGCAGAAACGCAGGCAAAGAAAAACTTGTTCATGGATATCTCCTGGAAGAAAAAGCAAAAATGTGCAAATGAGGAAAATCGGGTATCAATAGGAATAGCCCGGGGTGGGCGCTGGCGTGTTCTTTGCAGGCTTGACGATGTGCCAAACACCGCCACTGCCATCGCCGGCACGGTCGCCGGGTTTGGCATCGCCCACAAAGTAATACAGCGGCAACTTGTTCCAGGTCCATTGCTGTGCGCCATCACCTGGCAGGCGGCTCACTTCAGGCAAGCTGGATGTTCCAGAACCGGCTGTGTAGGCTGGCCACGCCTGCAGGCAGGCTCCGCCACAATTGCTTTTGCCGGGCTGGTCTTTGTCAAAGATGTACAGCGTTTTGCCTGCAGGATCAGTCAGCACACCTGCTTGAAGAACTGGCTGCGCATGCAATGCGGTGACAGCCAAGCCTGACAGGGCCAGCGCGTAAACCAGGTTTTTTCTCATCATGAAACTCCTTTGGGGGTGGGTGGAAAAGGCTGAAAATTGCAAGCTGTCTGTAGATCACATCGAAGCCAGGTTCTGTATGCCAGCTGCGTTGTTCAAATCAAAGGGCTTGGGCGACTGAACCAGATGGACGCCTGCTTCAAGCGGTACATGCGGTACCACCTTCAATGAATGCGTCATTCTTCACGCTGCCGGGAATGCTGCTGTCAAAGACAACCATGAACAAGCTTGGCAGGGTGGTCCAGTCGAAGCCGAAAAAAGGGCTGACCTTTGGTACCTTGGTTGGATCGTTTTTGTGATCAGTACCATGGCTACTCAGCAGGCTGTGTTCGACCGTTTCGGCCATTTCGTCGTACGCGCAGCCAGGTATGGCCCCCAAAGAGGCAATGGGCGGCAGATTGGGCGTCTGCGATTGCGTCGGCATTGCGGGCTTGGATCGGGTGGCCGTGACCATTTCGAAACGCAAATTTTCCGGATCAGTGACGGCATTTATCAGCGGTAACAGAACCATTTTCATTTTGGGCAGCCTTATGTGAGTTGAGTGCCGACAAAAAATTTTCGAGGGGGGAACAGCCAGCGTTCCCAGTCAGTGGCGGTATTGTTGGTAACTGCCGTCTCTCTACCGTCTCTTGGGACGACCCAGAACCAGGTCTGTAATGGCTTTGTTAAAAACCTGTGGCTATTGGCCCAGCCACGGGGCGCGCTTGCGCGCGAGGGACTCAACAAACTCAGGCGTTTGTGGATATTCATACCCTGTCGCCCGGGCCAAATTGCCCTCTTGCCCCGCCATGCCTGCGTTGGCACGCCAGACCAGATCCGCGAAACCTTGTTTTTGCGCCAGTTCCATCGCGTCACCAATCAGCAATCGGCGTTCGTCAGCGCTTGAAGAAGCACACGCCAGTAGCAGTCGGGCATCCACAAGGGTCTCCAGCAAACCCGCGGCACCTGCTGTTTCGGCTTGCTGGCGAGCCGCTTGAGCGGCCAGATCAAGTTGACCATCGGACAGCGCCAGAACCACCTGCATGCGTGCCAGACGCGCCAGCATCAGAGGGTGGCTGCTGCGAGCGGTCAGGCCCTGCACCCGCTCGATCAGTGCGCGATCAGGCAATAGCCCGGCGGCAATCTGGCAATCCAGCCGCACCACCGCGTACTGCGATACCCGTAGCGGGTCGGTGCTGCCGTGCAAGGCCTCATCCGCCTGGTCAAGATCTTGCAGTGCGATGTCGTACTGTCCACATTGCATCCACAGGCGGGCACGGCGCACTTGCGCCTCCGCCACAAACAGGGCTGAACCTTGTACTGTCGCCAAATGGTGCGCCTGGCCCAGGGCCTCCAGAGCTTCGGTATAGCGCCCAGCGCTGGTCAACACCGACCCCAGCACCAGCAGCGACAGCGTCTCGGTATGCGCCACGCCCGCCCAACTGAGCAGACTGCGCCTCGCCATCGTTTCAGCCCGCGCCAGATCACCCAGGGCAAACAGCATCACCGCCAGGTCATTTTCAATTGTCAGACCACTGCAATAGGCGGGGTGATTGGCCAGCAGCGCGTCAAAGGCATCGCGTGCTGCCAGTGCATTGCCGGCAAACCAATGAATCTGGCCTTCAAAGCTGAGTGTCGAAGGGTTGTTGGGGGCCAGCAATTTCACTTGTGCCAGCAGTGACCATGCTGCGGCAATGTCGGGTTCACGCATGGCCAATTCAATCAGCACTTCGCAGGCGTGGATGCGGTCGTCCACCCGCAGTCTGGGCATCAGCGGACGCAGCAGCCCGGCGTGGTGGCGCGCTGCCGCCATGTTGCCGGCAAACACCAAGTTGTCCACCAGGCCTGACAGGGTTTGCGCTTCGATGTGTTCCCGCTGCAGTGGGTCGGCCACGGCGGGTACCTGCGCCAGAATCAACTCCAGTGCCATGCGGCCAGAACTCAGGTTGTCTAGCAGTTCACACTCGGCCAGAGCCAACCGGGCCAGGAGGGCCTGGGTGGCATCCAGCGACTCTTGCGCCACGCGGCTCCATAGGCCACGCGCTTCTTCAAACCGGCCGCGTCGTTTCAACTGAACGGCACCGCGCAGCATCCAGGCCAGCGCCGTCTGTGGTTCGTGCGCCGCCGTCCAGTGCGCCGCCACGGCCAGTGGTTCGGCTTCGCCTTCGGCGCGTGCGGCCATGGCCAGCGCAGCATTGTGGTGCAAAACCTGCTGATGGCTGGCGCTCAAGTCGGCCAGCACGGCGTAACGTATCAAGTCGTGGCGGCACGCCAGCCCGCTGGCATCTTCGCGCAGCAAATCTGACTCCAGCGCCAGCCGGACCGCCTGCAACTGTTGGGCGGGCAGCAAATCGGCCACCTGCGCCAGCACCGCCAGCGGCATGGGTTGTCCCATCACAGCGGCGGCTTCCACCAATGACCGGGCGGCAGGTGTCAGCACCCTGAGCCTGCGTTGCAGCATGTCACTCACTGGCAAGGGCGGGCTGCGGCTGTCTGTGGGCACACCAGTCGCCAGCACGAATGGATCAAATCGCAGCATCTCCTGCAAAGCGAAAGGGTTGCCTCCGCTCAGATCGCACAAACGCAGCACCTGCTCGGTCTGCCAGCTCTGATCAGGACGAAGTTGCTGACACAAACTTTCGACTGCATGGCGACCCAGACCGGGCAGCACCAGCTGATGCAAGTGACCGCTACGCTCCAGGCTCGACACCCATTCGCGCTGACTGCTGCTGAGTTCATAAGCCCTGGCGCCAGCACGCCAGCGCACCACCCCGCGGTGCGTCAGTAGCGCCAGAAATTCCAGACTGGCGGCATCGCACCACTGCAAGTCGTCCACCACCAGCCAGGGACTCAAGCCCTCAAACACCCGGGCCAATACCTCGAGCAGACGCGCCTTGGCAGTATGCATGTCCAAAGGCGGTAGCGCCTCTTTGGGTGCGAGTTGTGGCAGCAGCCGGGCCAGATCCAGGCGATAGGCGCTCAGCTCGTCATCAGTGTTGCGCAGGCGCGCGCGCAAGGCAGGCATGTGGGCTTGCAGGCATTCAACTAGCGGGCGGTAGGGAATTTGTGTCAGCCCTTCGCGGCCATACAGCGTGGGCACCTGCTGAAAGGCAGCTGCCAGCAGGGTTGTCTTTCCCATGCCCGCTTCACCCGTCAGCAACACCGCGCGAAACTGTAGCTGACGCAGGGTTTGCAAAGGGGTGTTGCGCCCAACCAGGTTGGCAGGGGTGGCCGCGGATGGCGCTGCATCCTCGGGCGTTTCAACATCAGGTTCAAGCAGGGCGAGCTTCGTGCGCAAGGCATCCAACCAGGGCGCAGGTGATTGGTCACGCGAGCCGGTTTTGAGGGCCAGCGCAGCGGCCGACCGCCAGTCCAGGCGCAACTGCGTTTCCAGAGCTTCAGCCCATTCAAAAAAAACCGCGAATCCGGTCACTCGAAAGCTGCTGAGCCATTGCAGCGGTGCCAGTTTGGCCAGCGTGGCACCGTCAGCCGTCGTTACGGCCATCTGCAGGGTTTGCAGGTCACTGGGGAGCAGCAGGCTGACCCGGCTGCGTTCACTTTGCAAGCAGGCCTCACATCCCCGCGCGATCAGCAATTGCCGCACGCGATGCAGGTTAACGCGCAGGTTATGTCTGGCTTCATCGGGCGCACGGTCTGGCCAAAAAAAAGTCCCCAGCGTGTCACGATCAACCCACTGCCCCTGGCACGTCAGGTAAATCAGCAGACAAACCGGCAGACTGGCGGGTAACTGAACCGCTTCACCATTGGGCTTCTGCCAGGATGGAACGCCAAGAAGCAGCAGCATGGTGTCAGTGGGTGGCAGTTAGGGTTTGTCTAACAAAAAAGTACGAAAAGCTACACCATAAATCGCAAATAGCAAGGTCGCACGCGTAACATCAAATGCCACTGGCATTGCGAAGAATCGCCAGACGCACCTGATCTGCACTGATTTGCAAAAAAATTTCTGGGTAAGCCAGCCTTGTGCAACCTGGGGAGCATCTTTGCCCTGTGCATGGATCATGCCATGGTTTAGCGTCGGTGCAACGCTGCTGAGAAGTGAGGTGGGCGTACTGCAAGGTCTCAGTGGCCCCTTCATGCGCTATCAGAAGAGCCTGAGCCGGGCCGGCAGATCTGGTTTTTTGATGCATATTTGACCTAATCGCACGCGGGCGGCTTCGTGCGCCCGTACTATGTCAGTTGCGCGTCCAAGCATGGCGCGCTTTTAACAAAGGGTATGAATCATGTTCAAGCAAGCCACCCACATATCACCTGAGCCTGTCACCAAGACGCCCGCGCCCCTTGAGGCCGGGTTGAATGCCCTCACTCAGGCGTTAGACCCCTTTGGCATGCTGTCGTCACAGCTCAAGGCACAGGCGGCCTGGGCACGGCATCCCCAGGAGCTGTGGGGCTTTACCTCGGCACTGACGTCTGATTTGCTGAAAATCTATGGCCACGGAGCGCGGCGCATGCTGGGCATCCCTGAGGGTGACCCGGAGCCACGCAATCCCGATGATGAGCGTTTTGCCGACCCGGTTTGGTCAGACTGGCCAGCCTGGGACTTGATCAAAGAACAATACCTGCTGCTGACGCACCGTCTGCAAACCGCGGTCGCGCAAACGCCGGATCTGACCGAGCATGAGCGCCAGGTGGCTGATTTCTGGCAACGCGTCGGGCTGAACATGCTGGCCCCCACCAACTTCTTCTGGCTCAACCCGAAGGCCATCAACCGCTACTTGGAGACGCAAGGGCAAAGCGTGCTGGCCGGTTGGCAAAACTTCATGCGCGACATGGATGCCAAAAACATCCTGATGGTCGAGCCCGATGCCTTTGTGGTCGGCAAAGACCTGGGCATCACGCCTGGCAAGGTGGTGTTTCGCAACCGCTTGCTGGAGCTGATCCACTACACGCCCACCACGACGGAGGTGCGCGCCATGCCGATTCTGATCGTCACGCCGTGGATCAACAAGTATTACATTCTGGACCTGACGGCGCAAAAGAGCATGGTCAAACATCTGACCGACCAGGGCTTTTCGGTCTTTATCACCAGTTGGAAGAACCCCGACGCCGAAATGCGCGACGTGCGTTTTGACGATTATTTGCTGCAAGGGGTGGATGCCGCCGTGCGTGAGGTGACGGCACTGTGCAAGGTGCCGCAGGTGCATCTGGTGGGCTATTGCATTGGTGGTACGCTGGTGAGCACCTACATGGCCTGGGCCAACAAGCGTTTTGGTGCCGATCGCATACCAGTGGCCCACTGGACGCTGTTTGCCACCCTGACCGACTTTTCGCACCCCGGCGAGATAGGCGTGTTTATCGACGAAGAAAGCCTGAGCGGACTGGAGAAGCTGATGGCTAAAAAAGGCTATCTGGACGGCAACGAGATGGCCGCGTCGTTTCGACTGCTGCGCTCCAACAGCCTGATCTGGAACTATTGGGTCAGCAGCTATCTGCTGGGCGAAAAACTGCCCAAGTTTGACGTGCTGTTCTGGAACATGGACGCCACGCGCATGCCGCAAGCCATGCATTCGTATTACCTGCGCCAGATGTACCTGCACAACCGCCTGATCCAGCCCGACGCGCTGACCATTGCCGATGAGCCGATCAACCTGGGCCGCATCACGCAGCCGCTGTATGCAGTGACAGCCAAGGACGACCACATTGCCCCGTGGACCGCGTGCTACCGCATTCGCCACGTGCTGAGTCCGGATGCGCCGGTCCGCTTTGTGTTGTCCACCTCGGGACACATTCTGGGCATTGTGAACCCACCGGTGGACCCGCCCAAGCGCTCGTACTGGATTGGTGAGCCAACGGCGCAGCAAGAGGCCCAGACCTGGTTGGCCGACGCGCCGAAGAAAACCGGCAGCTGGTGGCCCGACTGGACTGCCTGGCTGAACGCGCGCACTGGCGACATGGTGCCGGCCTATGGTGCCGGGCGGCGCAAGTTCCCGGCTCTGGCCGATGCACCGGGGACCTATGTGCTGGAAAAGTGACGTCGTGGGTTAGGCCGGTGTGAGGTTGTTTCAATCGACGGATTGACATCCTTTTGATCAAAGCCGCCACCAGTTCAGGTATCGAAAATAACGGTGGCCTGACGCGCGATTCAAACATCCGCATTCAGCCATATTGGGCGCGCGCTCACACCCCTGATGGCGTGCAAATTTTCTGACGCCGGGTTACACCGTGTGCTGTGTCAGCGAAGACCTACGCGGGTTATCAAGCGTAGGCCATGCTGGGTTTGATAGCGCGGCGCGTGCCCTATGACGACTCAAATCTTACATAAGGTATAGCAGTCAAAGCAACGACAGATTGCGCTAGAAGGCGTTTCTTCATACAAAGGACGGCCCGGTCCTTGCTCAACAGGATGGCGCCGTGTGCCACCGCCAGGTCGATAAAGATCTGGTCATCACGATCGCCGCAAGTAACCGGGGCTTTGCCAGCGGCCGGTACCGCCTGCGTCATGGCGTCAAAGCACCGCAACACCTCAGTGGCCGCGTGTGCAGGGTCGGTGGGGTGCGGTGGGCGACCCAGCCGCGCAACAATTTGTGGATACGCCAACACGCGGGCCAACTCGTCGCGCATGGCCGGGGTGGCGATCCAGCGCAAACGGGTATTTTTCATTGCGTTCAGCAACGGTGCGCAGGCCGGGTCCTGAAACACCAGCAAATCCAGCACCACATTGGTGTCCAGGACCAAGGCCCGCGCTGTGCCAGCCGGCGTGGCGAAAAGCGCTTCAGGGTGCACAGTTGTCTGTGGTGCCGGGGTCTGCGCCAGCGCGACGGGGCGTTTTACCGGGCATTTTGCCGGCCATCATGTCGAATCGGAACAGACGGCATTCGATCGGGCCATTCCACATCGGCACGCGGCGTGACTCTTTCAGGCGCATTTTGCCCGGCAGTTTGAGGTCCGGGGTGAGCATCCAGGCGCTCCAGCCGGCGTAATTTTTCTTCCAGTGGCTGGCCAGCTGGCTGAAGAACTCGCCACCCTGTTCCAGTTGCGGCAATTCGCGCGCACCAAAACGTTCGGCGCGCGCCACCCCTGCCACCTCAATGCGTTCACCGTAGGGTGGGTTGAGCAGCATGACGCCTGCGCCGCTGAGGCTGACGTCAATCGGGGGCATGCGCTGCAAGGCATCGCCACCGCGGAACTCGATCACCTGCGCCACGCCGGCTCGCTCGGCGTTGCGCTCGGCAAAATCGACCATTCGGTGTGCCACGTCGCTGCCGAAGATGATGGGTTTTTGCCCGGCCTGCGGCATCACCACCGCCTCAGCCGCTTCCTTTTTTATGGTGTCCCAGACGGCTTTCTGGAACGGAATGAACTTCTCAAAGGCGAAATGCCGCTGACCACCGGCGGGCAGGTTGCAAGCCATTTGGGCCGCCTCGATCAGGATGGTGCCGCTACCGCAGCAGGGATCGTAAAGTGGCTGCAGGTCACCTTCGCCATCGAGCCAGCCGCTCGCAGCAATCATCGCTGCAGCCAGCGTTTCCTTCAGCGGTGCATCGCCTTTGTCCGCGCGCCAGCCGCGCTTGAACAACGGTTCACCTGAGGTGTCGATGTATAGCGAACAGCTGTCGGTGGTCAGGTGGGCGTAAATGCGCACATCCGGCCACTGGGTATTGACATCGGGGCGCACACCGGCGGCAACCACTCGGAAGCGGTCACACACCGCATCCTTTACTTTCAGCGTGGCAAAGTTCAGGCTGTTGAGTGGGCTGTGCTGCGCGGTGACCTCGACCTTGATGCTCTCGCGCGGTGTGAACCAGCGCTCCCACGCCACCTCGCTGGCGGCGCGGTACAGGTCTTGTTCATTGCGGTATCCGGTGTAGCTCAGCAGCACCAACACCCGCTGTGCCAGCCGACTGTACAGGTTGAGCAACATGGCATGGGCAAACCCGCTGCGCACCGCCACGCCGCCACGCTGCTTGGTGATGCAGCCGGGAGGCAAGCCGGTGATGCGCAACACCTCGGGGGCCAGATAGTCTTCCACACCAGCGGCGCAGGGCAGGAACAGTTGGAGTTGGTTCATAAGTTTCCGCAAAGTCTCACAAGGCCTTGCGCAAGGACGCCGGCGCAATACGCAGTCCCTCCCGGTACTTGGCCACAGTGCGGCGTGCACATTCAATGCCTTGCTCTTTGAGCATGTCGGAGATCTGGTTGTCAGACAGTGGTTTTTTCGGACTTTCGGCTGCGACAAATTGTTTGATGAGCGCGCGCACTGCGGTGCTCGATGCATTGCCGCCCGACTCGGTACCCAGGCCGGAACCAAAAAAGTATTTCAGCTCGAAGGTGCCAAACGGTGTCGCCATGTACTTGGCGGTGGTCACGCGGCTGATGGTCGATTCGTGCAGGCCCAGTTCGTCGGCGATCTCGCGCAGTACCAGCGGTCGCATGGCCAATTCACCGTGGACAAAAAAACTCTTTTGGCGTTCGACAATGGCTGAACTGACCCGCAGGATGGTGTCAAAGCGCTGCTGGATGTTCTTGATGAACCAGCGCGCCTCCTGCAGGCGCTGTTGCAGTGCCAGCGCGTTGGCGGCCTCGCTGCCTCCACCTTTGTGCCCCTTGAGGGCATTGGCATAGATGTCGTGCACGCGCAGGCGCGGCATCACCTCAGGGTTGAGCCGCACCTGGAACCTGACCGCGGCACCGCTGCCAATTTTGACCACCAGCACATCGGGCACCACGATGTTGCGCTCCACATCCACAAAGCGTCGCCCTGGCTTGGGCTCCAGACGACCGATCAGTGTGATGGCTGAGCGCACGGCGGCGTCTGAAGCGTCGCACAGGGGCATCAGATGTTTGATGTCGCGTCGCGCCAGCAGATCCATGGGCTGCTGGCAGATGCGCAAAGCGACTGCAACGGTTGCTGTGTCTCCCTCGCGGTCTGGCATGGGCAGGTGCTGCATCGCCTGCAATTGCAAGCGCAGGCACTCGCCGAGGCTGCGGGCGCCGACACCCACAGGCTCCAGGCTTTGCAGCAAACCCAATCCCACGGTGAAATGGTGCAGCAGTTGCTCGATCTGGTCTGCGTCATCACCGGCCAGACCACGCGCCAGTTCTTCCAGCGGGTCTTCGAGGTAACCGTCGTCATTGAGCGACTCGATCAGGAACCTGAGCGCGGCGCTGTCCTCTGCACTCAGACGCAGCGCCAGGGCCTGACGGTGCAGGTAACTTTGCAGCGACTCCTGGTTGCGGGCCAGTTCGGTGGCATCCAGTTCGTCGTCGCCACTGAGGTTGTTGCCCCTGGCTTTGGCCTCACTGCCCCATTCGCTGTCGTCGGCGGCCAGGCTGACGCTGCCGTCGCCGTCCCAGCTCGGGCCATCGTCGCCCTGCCAGTCCGAGTCCTGGGGGTCATTTTCTGCCTTAGCGCCTATTCCATCAGTGTTTCCAGCTCCTGAAAATTGAGTAAATTCGGCATCACGGTCACTTTGACTTACCGGCAGATCGGCCTGCGTCAAGCCAAAAGACTCGCGCTCGGCTTCATCGCTGCTGCGTTCCAGAAACGGGTTGTCATCGAGCATCTGATCAACTTCAGACGACAGTTCCAGGGTCGAGAGTTGCAACAAGCGGATCGACTGCTGCAACTGAGGCGTCAACGCCAGATGCTGCGACACCCGAAGGGACAGGCCTTGCTTCATCACATTCTGAAATGTTCGCCAAGATACACCCGGCGCACGTCCACATCGTTGACGATGTCGGCCGGTGTACCTTGCGCCAGCACACTGCCGTCGCTGATGATGTAGGCGTGGTCACAAATGCCCAGGGTTTCACGCACGTTGTGGTCGGTAATCAGCACCCCGATGCCGCGATTTTTGAGAAAACCGATGATTCGTTGGATCTCGATGACCGCGATCGGGTCAATGCCGGCAAAGGGTTCGTCCAGCAGGATAAAGCGCGGGTTGGTGGCCAGGGCACGCGCAATCTCGACACGCCGGCGCTCGCCCCCCGACAGCGACAAGGCGCTGGACTGGCGCAGATGGTCCACCCGCAGGTCCTGCAGCAAGGAAGTCAGCCGTTGCTCGATCTCGGGCGCTCGCAATGGGCGTCCCTTGTCGTCGAGTTGCAGTTCCAGCACTGCCCGGACGTTGTCTTCGACATTGAGTTTGCGAAAAATGGACGCCTCTTGGGGCAAATAACTCAAACCCAGACGGGAGCGCCGGTGGATCGGCATATGCTCGATCGACTGGCCGTCAATGGTGATTTCGCCGGCGCTGGCCCGCACCAGCCCCACAATCATGTAAAAAGACGTGGTCTTGCCGGCACCGTTGGGGCCAAGCAGGCCGACCACCTCACCTTTGCGCACGGACAGCGACACATCCTTGACGGCCTTTCGGCTGCCGTAGAACTTCTGCAGGTGTTTGACTTCCAGGCAACTGTCGCACGAGAGTTGCGGTTGTTGTGGCGGCTCGGACACCAGCGTTTTGGCACCTGCGATGGCATCCGCTGGCGGGTTCACGGCGCGGCCCCGCCAATTTGTGAACTGCTGCGCAGTGCCGCAGCGGGTGCAGAGGTGGCGCCAGCGGCGGACGCGCTGGCCTTGGCTGGCGTCAACATGGCACGCACCCGACCGGGCGGCGCGCCGGTTTGTCCGAGGCTGCCATTGCTGCCCGCAGTGGGCGCGCCATCGAGCGTGAACACGTCGGTGGTATTGTTGTAGACAATGACACCGGCATTGAACTCGTCGTTGAGCACACTGCCCTGCAGGCGACGCAACTGGGCTTGCCCGATGAACTTGACCGTGTCAGCCCGACCATCGTAGTCAATGCTGCTGCCTTCGCCTTCGATGTACTGGTCCAGTCCTTCACGTTTTTGCCTGAAAAAGGCGCGTTTGCCGGGTTCTGCCGTCACCACGCCGTACTGAAAACCCTGGGCGTCCTGGCGAACCTCAACACGTTCACCACGGATCTGGATGCTGCCCTTGTTCAGCACCACCCGGCCAGTGAACACGCTGATCTTTTTGGCATCGTCATACCGTAACGCGTCTGCCTCGATGTTCATCGGCTTGTCGCGGTCGGCTTTTTCGGCCGCAGCGCCCAAAGCAATGCTGGTCAGCAGTGACAGGATGAGCCAGGAGGCAATGGGGTGGTACATAGAGGCACGAATCTTGCATAAAGAAGTGCCGCATTGTAGCGGTCAAGCACGGTGTCGCGGCTGCAAAACCGTGTTTGCCATGATGTTTGCTTTGACCTTCAGCGCTTGGCCCGGACTTCTGCCACCAGGAAATCACTGATTGTGAGCGCCCGATCGGTGCTCTTGGCAAGTGAGCCGTCGGTGTAAAAACGCCCGGCAACGCCCATGGCAGGTACCCCCTCCACCATATAGGCTGTCATCAACTGGCGTGCCCGGTTGGCTTTGGTGCTGGTGGAAAACGAGTTGAAGTGCGACAGGAACTTGGCTTTGTCCACGCCTTGTTTGACGATCCAGTCAGCAATGGCATCTGGCTTGACCAGGTTTTGCCGCTCGCCATGGATGGCAGCAAAGACCCGTGTGTGCAGAGTGTCGAGCAAGCCCATGGCTTCCAGGGCATAGTAAAGTTGCTGCTGCGGGGTATAGCTGCTCTGAAAGGCGATCGGAACCCGCCTGAACGCCACGTCCGCCGGCAAGCGCTTCACCCATTCCGCCAACACAGGCTCAAATGCGGCGCAATGGGGGCAGCTGTACCAGAAAAACTCCACCACTTCGATCTTGCCGGCGGGGGCTTCAACGGGTGCCGGCTGCGCCAGCTTGACATAGTCAGTACCTTCTTTGGGCGCAGCCGCCTGAGACATTGCCGTCAGCGGGGACAGCGTGGCGGTGCCAGCCGCCAGGCTGGACGCAGTGGCGATAAATGCGCGACGTTTCATATTGTGGTTCTCCGGTTGATGATGACAAACGCAGCATCTGAGCGCTGTCGACGCAATTAGTTCAATTCTGAACCCGTACCAGCGCCGCCTCTATGCCTGAAGCGTTCAATTGGTTGCGTGATTTTTCAGCTGCTTCGCGGGTGTCGAACGGTCCGACGCGCACCCGGTGAACCAGGCTTCCCGCTTGCTGGCGCTCTGAAACCTTGGTTTCAATGCCGGCCAGTGACAGTTTGGCACGCTGGGTTTCGGCGTCTTCGACGGTTCGAAACGCCCCGACCTGAACAAAATAGGTGAACGGGTCCGGTGCTTTGGCAGCCGTGCTCGCGGCACCTTTGGCTGCCTCGGTGCGGGCCTTGGCCAGATCACCCAATGGGTCCCCGGTGACCGCGGGTTTGAGCTCTTTGGCCGGGGTGTTGGCACCAGGAGCACTGGCTGGGGGTTTGGCGCTACTGGTCTTGGTAGCGGGCGCCGGAGTGTCGCCGGGCGGCAGCCGTGGCACCACTTCCTCCGCAGGTCCGTCAGGCTTGATCGGATTCTTGCCGTACAAGGGCGCGTTGGGGTCCCAGTTTTTGTTTTTTTGCTGCTCGTTGGCATCTTGAGCCGGGTCACGGCCCATCACCTTGCTGACAAAGGGCACCGGTACCTTGGTCACATACACCGCTACCGCCAGTGCAATGGCCAGACCCAATACCAGACCCAGAAAAAACCCCAGAACCGTGCCGCCGCGTTGTTGCTTCATGTCATGCCTTTGTCGCCAGGGTTGGATTGTGAATCACATTTTTTGCGGAGCGCTCACACCCAGCACGGCCAGACCATTGCGCAGCACCTGCGCGGTGGCTGCCACCAGGGCCAGGCGCGCCAGCTTGACGGGTTCGTCGTCCACCAGAATGCGCTCGGCGTCGTAATAACTGTGATAGCTCGCTGCCAGCTCACGCAGGTAAAAAGTCACGTCATGCGGTGCAAACCCTTCGGCAGCAGCCGTCAACATGCCCGGGTACTTGGCAAGCAACAGCATCAGCGAATGGGCCGGCGCGCTGGTCAACGGCTGCAAATCCACCTGCCCCAGTTGTTGCACATCGCCGCCCCAGCCTGCCAGAACCGAACAGATGCGTGCATGGGCGTACTGCACGTAATACACCGGGTTATCGTTGTTTTTGGCCACCGCCAAGTCAATATCAAAGGTGTACTCGGTATCGGGCTTGCGACTGAGCAAGAAGAAGCGCACGGCGTCCTTGCTGGTCCATTCGATCAGGTCGCGTAGCGTCACGTAACTGCCTGCGCGCTTGCTGATCTTGACCTCTTGTCCGCCACGCACCACCCGCACCATGGTGTGCAGCACATAGTCGGGGTAACCCTGAGGGATGCCCACACCCGCCGCTTGCAATCCCGCCCGCACCCGGGCAATCGTGCCGTGGTGGTCGGTGCCCTGGATGTTGATCACTTTGGCAAAACCGCGTTCCCACTTGGCGATGTGGTAAGCCACATCGGGCACAAAATAGGTATAACTGCCGTCGCCCTTGCGCATGACACGGTCCTTGTCGTCGCCGTAGTCGGTGGACTTGAGCCAAAGCGCGCCGTCTCGCTCGTAGGTTTTGCCGGCTTGTTGCAACTTGCTGACTGCGGCGTCGACCCGGCCACTGGTGTACAGGCTGCTCTCAAGGTAGTAGTTGTCAAACTTGACAGCAAAGGCTTGTAGGTCCAGATCCTGCTCATGGCGCAGGTAGGCCACGGCAAACTGGCGGATGCCGTCGAGGTCGTTCACGTCACCCGAGGCGGTGTATGCACGGTCGTCTGACTGTACCGTTTTGCCCGCCAGAAAGTCTGCCGCAATGTCGGCAATGTACTCGCCATTGTAAAAGTTCTTTGACGCCGGGTTGTCCGGATCGGTGGGCCAACCGGCATCCCCTGGTTTGACGCCTTGTGCTCGCAACTGGGTACTGCTGGCCAGTGTGGCGATCTGGACCCCGGCATCGTTGTAATAGAACTCGCGGTAGACCTGCCAGCCCTGGCTGGCAAACAGGTTGCAGATGGCATCACCCAGTGCGGCCTGCCGACCATGGCCCACATGCAGCGGGCCGGTCGGGTTGGCCGAGACAAATTCGACCAACATGTGCTGCCCGTTGTCGGCCTGTGTGCCATAGCCGGTGGTCTGGGCCAAGACTTCTCGTACCACCTGCTGTTTGGCTGCTGGCTTGAGCTTGATGTTGATAAAGCCCGGGCCAGCAATGTCCAGCGCTTCGACCCAGGTACGAAAAGCAGTGCTGGCGCGCAGCGCCGTGCACAGGGTCTCGGCCAGTGCGCGCGGGTTTTGCCGCAGTGGTTTGGCCAACTGCATGGCCACGGTGGTGGCCAGGTCGCCGTGGGCCGCCACCTTGGGAGATTCAAAGGCGCATTGGGCACCGGCGCCTGGCATCAGGTGTTCCAGCGCTTGGCGCAGGGCTTCAAGGAGTTCGGTTTTAACGGTAAGCATGGCCCGATTTTACGGGGCCGGTGTTGGCCAGAAGCGCGCGTTGGCGTACTCCTGTTTCAGGAAGTCGATCCACAGCCGCACGCGCTGCGGCAGGTGTTTGCGTTGTGCAAACACTGCGTAAATACCGTTCGGTGGTGCGGCATATGCCTCCAGTAGCGGCACCAGGGCACCACTGGCCACTTCGGATTGCACCTCCCAGGTGCTGCGCCAGGCGATGCCATGCCCACGCAGGCACCAGTCAAACAGTACTTCGCCGTCAGAACAACTTAAAGGTCCGCCTGGTTTCAGATGCACCACGTCAATTCCTGTTGCGCCAGGCACCGAGAACACCCAGCCACGCGTCTGCGAGGCGTCGCTGGACAGGGTCAGGCAGTCAAAGCGGGCCAGGTCCTGTGGATGCTGCGGTGTTCCATGTCGTTGCAGATAGGCGGGGGCCGCCACACACAGGCGCCGGTTGTCGGCCAGGCGTACGCTGACCAGACTGGAGTCCGGCATCTCGCCGACACGCACAGCGCAGTCAAAACCTTCGGCCGTCAGATCGACCACCCGGTCACTCAAACTCAGCGACAGGGACACTGCCGGATGCATTTGCCGAAACAGTGGCACCAGCGGGGCCACATGGCGTCTGCCGAAACCGGCGGGCGCGGTGATGGCCAGGTGTCCACTGGCGTGCAGACCACCCGCCGACACACTGGCCTCGGCGTTGGCAATCTCAGCCAGCAGGCGCTGGCAATCATCCAGAAAAGCCTGACCCTCGTGGGTGAGCGTGACACGCCGCGTCGTCCTGGTCAGCAACTTGACACCCAGCCGCTCCTCCAGCGCATCCAGCCGCCGACCAATGATGGCCGGTGCCACACCTTCAGCGCGGGCGGCCGCGGTGAGGCCGCCGCGCACAGCAACGGCCGCAAAAGTCTCCATCTGCCTGAGTTTGCTCATGCAGTCATGTTAACGGTTGAAAACGGATTGGTTATCAGGGCGGGCGATGCCCGCCGAGTTTCAGCACCAGCTCAAGTCGGTTGGCTACCGCATGGAAAGTCAGGACTGAAGAGACATACTCCTTCACCGTATGGTCTGACAGATGCAGCTGGCGGGCAATGACCTTGTTGGCAGCACCGCGCAGCAGCAAATCCTGCACCTGCTGCAGTCGCGGCGATAGACGCCTTGCGATATCGTCACCCGGGCCACCCAGTTGCAGCATGGCATTCAACGCCGGTGGCACAAAAAAATCACCCGCCAATATGCGTTCGAATCCTTGCAACACAAGCGCAGGGTCGGCAGTTTTGGGGATGAAACCTCTGGCACCAGCGGCCAAAGCCGTGCGGACCAACCGATGCTCCGGCTCGGCAGATATCAACACGGTATGGTCGATCCAGGGTGAGTCGCACAAGTAGGCAAATAACTGGTGCTGCGGGTCGTCGGGCAGGTTGATGTCCAGAAACAGCCAGTCCGGCGCCGGCAAACGGCGCAGCGCGTCGCGCGCCTGCTCGGCGCTATAAGCGCTTTGCACTTGCACTTCAGGGCGGGTGGCGCTGAGCAGTGCCGCCAGACCCTGACAAGTCAGCGGATGGTCATCCACGATCAGAATATTCATGCGGCTCTCTCCACGGACCGTCGGTCCAGCACGGCGGCCAGTGTGGACGCCAGAATCGAGGCCTCCACCGGCTTGAACAGCACCATGTAACCTGACTCTTCGGCCCGTGCTTGAACGGTTTGTGCCAGTTCACCGGTTTGCAGGATGCCTACCATGGCCGGGAAGTGATCCTGCAGAAAGTCAAGCATGGCCACGCCGTCCATAGGTCCGGGCAGCCGGAAGTCGCACAGCACACAGTCCGGCTGCCAGTCGGGCTGGCAGGCATCGAGCACACTGGCGTCCCCAAGTGCTGCACAGCGCACGTCCAGCCCCCAACTGCCCAACAGTGCGGTCATGGCGCGCTGGATCATCAGATCGTCGTCCACCAGCAGCAAATGCTGGCCCTTGATCCAGGCTGGTGCCATCACCAGATCGGGCCGTGCCGCGATCGGTGTCACCCGTATCGGGCTGGCGCTCTGCAACAGGTGACCGGGCAGGTGCAGCCTGAAACAGCTGCCGCGCCCAGGCCGGGAGCGCAGACTCACTGCCAAGCCCAGTAACGCACTGGCGTGGCGCACGATGGCCAGCCCCAGCCCCAGCCCCTGGGCGCGGTCCCGCTCTCGATTGGCAATCTGCACGTAGGGGTCAAAAATGCGTGCCTGATCCGTCGCTGCGATGCCGATGCCGGTGTCACGGACTTCAAGCCACACGCCATCGCCACCATGGGCTCGGCGCAGACTCAGCAACACGCCACCCTGGTGGGTGTAACGCACGGCGTTGGATAGCAGATTGCCCACGATGCGCTCGAACAGCAGTTTGTCGGTCTGCAGCATCAGATGCTCACACCATCGGCTGACAAAACTGCGGATGGGCAGGCTCTTGCGGTGCGCCACCGGTCGCAGGCGGCTGGCCAGCAGCAATATCTCGTCGGCCAGATCGAAACGCGTCAGCACCGGCTTTTCCATGCCACTCTCCAAGCGCGACAGTTCCATCAGGGCGTTGAACAAGGTGCCGATTGACTGGCCGGCCGCTGCGATATTGAGCACCAGAGGATGGCTGGCGGCAGCGGGGTTCTGCTGCCGATAAGCTTCAATCAGCAGCAGCAGGGCATGCACAGGTTGGCGCAAATCATGACTGGCGGCGGCCAGAAACTCGGATTTGTCGCGGTTGGCTTGCTCTGCGCGGGCGGCAACTTCAGCGTTCTTTTGCGCCAAAACCTCGTTGGCCAGACGCAGGCGGATCGACTCGAGCAGCGTGCCGTGTGCATTGCGCGCCACCCAGGTCATGACACCAAAATACAGCAGACACATGCCAGCTGCCACCCAGGCCTGTTCACCAAAGGCCCCTTTCAGTTGGGACAGCAGGACCACCGTGGCCAGCGTGACACTGATCAAGTAACCGCGCAAATCGTAGGCATTGCTGACCGCAGAGTAGGCAAACGCACCGGCAAATGAGGTCATCACCATGAGGTTGTTGATCTCGGCCCCCGGCACCATCAACAAACCCACGCTTCCCCAGCCGATGCCAGGCAGGGTGGTCATCCAGACATTGACGGTTTTCCATTGCGCCAGATTGCCCGCGTGAATGCCTTCGTGTTCGGCTTTCTCTCTGAAGGCCCGAATGCCATACATGAAAAACACCGACAAACCCAACATCCAGCACAGCCACAACAGCACTAGGCGGTGAGAAGCGGCAAACCATGTACCGCTCGCCACCAGCAAAGACAGGCAGACGTGGCCGACCAGATGCGCCTTGAGGTTGCGATAACCCAGCTGGAACAACGCGTGTTCTATCGCAGGGTCATTGCTTTGCAACCAGTTGGGTTTGTTCACGGGCAAGGGCACCTTCGCTTGAAAGCCACAGTATCTGCCAATCACGGCAACGAAAAGGCCCACAACACTGTGGGCCTTTTCTGTGTGCATGGTGCGAATCGTGCCAATCAACTGCCGTTCACTGTCAGCAAAGTGGATTCCATGGTCCGCACCCCAGCACCAGTGGTCTGCTTGAGGATATGACCCTTCAGACGCCCCGAGCCAACATTCCAGCCATACGTCGTAGTCGTGGTTCCATTGATCGTGACGTCAGTCTTGACTTTGCACGCAGCAAAAGTGCCCGCCAGTGTGGTGATCTGCTCGGCGCTATAAGTGCGCACCTCGGACTGAGTCTGGGTGTTGGTCACACCCATGGTCTCAATTGATGTGGTGTAGCTGTTGCTGTAAGGGACACCCAGACTCGGATTCGTCGGCCAAGCCATGGCCGGTGTGAAGGTGACCGTACCCGTGATGGCGATCCCCATCACCGTTGACGAGTTGATGATGCCGTAAGCCTTGCTCTCGGTGGCGCCAAAGCTGTAGTAGGTCTTGGTCAGCGCCGTTGTGCCGCTCCCCGTCCCGGAAGTGACGTTTGTCGTCTGGGCCAACTCAATGAGACCACCCGTGCCCTTGAAGGATGCGCCGCCATTGACCACGATGTTATTGACCTGGGTCATTGCAATCGTGTTGCCATCGGCGTTGTAGATGTTGTTGTTCATCTGGGCAGCGTTACCCACGACAGAAAAAATATTGCCAGTCATGTCACATTCACCGCCACTTGGCGCTGGTGTGGGGGTAGGCGTCGGCGTCGGCGTCGGCGTGGGTGTGGGAGTAGGAGTGGGGGTAGGGGTAGGAGTAGGAGTGGGAGTAGGAGTAGGAGTAGGAGTAGGAGTAGGAGAAGGAGTAGGAGAAGGAGTGGGGGTAGGAGTCGGCGTAGGAGTGGGGGTAGGAGTAACCGCTGTGTCCGATGCAGAATCCGAGTC